>NZ_JACNAC010000005.1:0-205844 GCF_017349775.1 Pseudomonas sp. GW460-12-10-14-TSB1 | reverse complement strand
GTTGGGGTTTTGTTTTTGTGCGACAAAAAATGCCTCATCCCTCGCAACACTCATGTTGGTCCTCTCAGCTGTCACCGCTGCGCGACAGTGCTAAGGTTCGGCCCTAGCTTTTGCATTTTCCAAGGAAGCCCTTATGCCGGACGCCATGTCCCTCAGCGCTGGTTTTATGGTGGTTCACGGTAACCGCCTGGACGAATTGCGCAGCCTGGTGGTCAGCTGGATGCGGCGTTATCCCTTGGCGCCTCTGGAGAATGAGATCGCCCTGGTGCAGAGCAACGGCATTGCCCAATGGCTGAAGCTGGCACTGGCTGAGGATCCCGAGGAAGACGACATGGGCGGCTGCGGCATCGCCGCCGCCATCGACGTGCAACTCCCCGGCAGTTTCATGTGGCAGCTTTATCGCATGGTGCTGGGACGGGATGAAATTCCGCCTAAATCCCTGCTGGATAAAGCGCCGCTGACCTGGCGCCTGATGCGGCTCTTGCCCGAGCTGATCGATCAGCCTCACTTCGAACCGCTGCGACGCTTCCTCACTCACGACACGGATCTGCGCAAGCGCTATCAATTGGCCGAGCGCCTGGCTGACCTGTTCGACCAATATCAGGTCTATCGTGCCGACTGGCTGGAAGACTGGGCCGCAGGACGGCATCAGCTGCGCAGTGCTCGAGGCGAGCCCAAGGCCCTGACCCCCGCCAACTGCTGGCAGGCCGAACTGTGGCGTGCATTGTTGCTTGATGTGGGAGAGGAGGGCATGGCGCAGAGTCGCGCCGGCGTTCACCAACGGTTCATCGAACGCATCCTCAGCCTGGAAACGGCGCCCCAGGGATTACCCTCGCGAGTGATCGTTTTCGGGATTTCCTCTCTGCCGGCACAAGCCCTTGAAGCCCTGGCCGGATTGGCCCGCTTCAGTCAGGTCCTGCTGTGTGTGCACAACCCTTGTCGTCACCATTGGGCGGATATCGTCGCCGACAAGGACCTGCTGCGCCATCAATACAAACGTCAGGCGCGCAAGGCGGGAATGCCCGCAGTGCTTGACCCGCAGACCCTGCATCAACATGCCCACCCGCTGCTCGCCGCCTGGGGTAAACAGGGCCGTGACTACATCAACCTGCTCGACAGCTACGACGATCCCAACAGCTATCGTTCGGCCTTTCGCGACGGCCGTATCGATCTGTTCAGCGAGAGTCAGCCGCAGACCCTGCTGAACCAGCTGCAGGACGATATTCTCGAATTGCGCCCGCTGGAGGAGACCCGTCAGTTATGGCCGGCGGTCGATCTGCAGCAGGACAAGTCGATCCGTTTTCACATTGCCCACAGTGCCCAGCGCGAAGTGGAGATTCTCCACGACCAACTGCTAGCGCGCTTCAGTGAGGACCCCGAATTGCGCCCGCGGGATGTGATCGTGATGGTCCCTGACATCGACAGTTACGCGCCGCATATTCGCGCGGTCTTCGGCCAGCTGGAGCGTGACGATCGGCGTTTCATTCCATTCACCCTGACGGACCAGGGCCAGCGTGGCCGTGACCCACTGCTGATTGCCGTGGAGCATCTGCTCAAGCTGCCGGACAGCCGTTTCCCCGTCAGTGAAATCCTCGACTTGTTGGACGTCCCTGCATTACGCGCACGTTTTTCTGTGGATGAAGCCGATCTGCCGACCTTGCATCGCTGGATCGAAGGCGCCGGCATCCGCTGGGGCATGAACGCCGAACAACGGGCCGACCTGGGACTGCCAGAAGAACTGGAGCAAAACAGTTGGTGTTTCGGCCTGCGCCGCATGTTGCTGGGCTACGCCGTGGGGCGCTCCGATGCCTGTGAGGGAATCGAGCCTTACGATGAAATCGGTGGCCTGGACGCGGCACTGATCGGGCCGCTGGTGGCCTTGCTCGATGCACTGGAGACGGCGTATCAGAACCTCACCTTGCCGGCTTCGCCGCCGCAGTGGGGCGAGCGCCTGCAAGCCCTCACGCAGCAGTTCTTCCTGGCCAGTACCGAGCATGACGACTATCTGCTGAGCCAACTTGAAGACTTGCGCGAAACCTGGCTGGAAACCTGCGAGTCGGTCGGCCTGCACGATGAGTTGCCGCTGACCGTGGTCCGCGAAGCCTGGCTGGCCGGCCTGGACCAGGGGCGCTTGTCCCAACGTTTCCTGGCTGGTGCGGTGAATTTCTGCACGCTGATGCCGATGCGTGCGATTCCATTCAAGCTGGTATGCCTGCTGGGGATGAACGACGGTGACTACCCGCGGGCACAACCGCCGCTGGACTTCGACCTGATGGGCAGCGACTACCGGCCCGGCGACCGCTCGCGGCGCGAGGACGACCGTTACCTGTTGCTGGAGGCACTGCTTTCGGCGCGGGATCAGTTGTACGTCAGCTGGGTTGGTCGCAGCATTCGCGACAACAGCGAACGTCCGGCCTCGGTGCTGATTGGCCAGTTGCGCGATCACCTGGCCAGCGGCTGGAAGTTGGCGAATGACCAGGACGACCTGCTCGACGCCATGACCCAGGAGCACCCACTGCAACCTTTCAGTGCCCGCTACTTCCATGAAGGCAATGGGCTATTCAGCTATGCCCGGGAGTGGCAGCTGTTGCACCAGGCTCAAGCGGCTCCTCAAACAGTCGAGCTTCTGGCGCCCTATGTCCAGGAAGAGCCTTTGAGCCTGGGGCAGTTGCAGGATTTCCTGCGTAACCCGGTGCGGCACTTCTTCAGCCAGCGTCTCAAGGTGTTCTTCGAGGCGGCCGACGCACCCTTGGCCGACGAAGAACCTTTTGTGCTCGACGCGCTGCAACGCTACAGCCTGAGCGATAGTCTGTTGGAAGCGGCGTTGAACAGCGTCGATGACCCGGACCAGGCCTTGCAAACCCAGGCGCAGCGGCTGCAGGCCAGCGGTTTGCTGCCCATGGTCGGTTTTGGCGAGAGCCTGCAAAGAGAGCTGATTGAGCCCTTGCCGGATTTGCTGATGCGCTATCGGCAATTGCTGGAGCTATGGCCAACGCCGGTCACCAGTGCCTTGCCAATTACCCTTGAACTCAAGGACGTGAAGCTCGAAGGCTGGCTGAGCGGCCTGCATCAACGCAGCGATGGCGGGCTGCTGTCGGTCACTACTATCCCCAACAGCATCGGCTCGCCCAAGACCCGCAAGTGGCACCGCTTGACCCGGCCCTGGGTCAATCACCTGGTGGCCTGTGCCAGCGGCTATACCTTGACCACTGCGCTGGTGGCCAGCGACGACACCTTATTGCTGCCACCTCTGGACCGCGATTCGGCGTTGCAGAGTCTCGGCGACCTGCTGCTGGCCTGGCAGGCGGGTATGTGCCAGCCGCTGCCGGTAGCCGTGAAAACCGCTTTTGCCTGGCTGGGCCAGAGCGACCCGGGCAAGGCCGACGCGGCGGCGCGCAAAGCTTATGAGGGCGACGGCCAGACCAGCGATGGCGAGCGTCGGGAAAGCCCGGCCCTGGCGCGCCAGTACCCGGACTACAACGCACTGATCGCCGACGAAACCTTCAGTGGTTGGGTTGATGTCTTGTACCGTCCACTATTACAGGCGCCCTGGCGCTCCGCGGCCAATGGGGAGTCTGACGCATGACCCGGCAAGCACCTTTGGCCCTGGCGTTCCCGCTACGGGGCAGCCAACTGATCGAAGCCAGCGCCGGTACTGGCAAGACCTTTACCATCTCGGCGCTTTACCTGCGCCTGGTGCTGGGGCACGGCGGCGAGCAGGCCGGGTTCGACCGCGAGTTGTTGCCACCGCAAATTCTGGTGGTGACCTTTACCGACGCGGCAACCAAGGAACTGCGCGAACGGATCCGCACCCGCCTGGCTGAAGCCGCGCGCTTCTTCCGCGAGGAAACCACCGCGCCTGACGCGCTGATTGCCGAGTTGCGCGATCAGTTCGCCGCCGAGCAATGGCCGGGTTGCGCCAGCCGCCTGGATATCGCCGCGCAATGGATGGATGAGGCTGCGGTCTCGACCATCCACAGTTGGTGCCAGCGCATGCTGCGCGAGCACGCGTTCGACAGCGGCAGCCTGTTTACCCAGACCCTGGAAACCGACCA
Source organism: Pseudomonas sp. GW460-12-10-14-TSB1 (assembly GCF_017349775.1). Taxonomy (NCBI): domain Bacteria; kingdom Pseudomonadati; phylum Pseudomonadota; class Gammaproteobacteria; order Pseudomonadales; family Pseudomonadaceae; genus Pseudomonas; species Pseudomonas sp. GW460-12-10-14-TSB1. The sequence continues at coordinate 201,789 of NZ_JACNAC010000005.1, read as the reverse complement.
CAGCGATCTGCTGGGCGAAGTGTTGCGCGACTACTGGCGCCTGTTTTGCTACCCGATGCAGGGCGATGCCCTGAACTGGGTACGGGCCAACTGGGGCGGGCCCGCGGCCTTGCTGCCCAGGGTGCGGGCGCTGTTCGGCAGCGAGCGTGAAGTGGACCAGGAGCAGACGCCAGCACAGCTGATCGAAGCCTGCCTGCTGGAGCGCCGCGCCGCCCTGGTGCAGCTCAAGGCACCCTGGCTGCAATGGGCTGCGCAGTTGCGGGAGATCTGCTTGCAGGGCGTCGCCAGCAAGGCGGTCGATGGCCGCAAGATGCAGGCGCGTTACTTCGAGCCCTGGTTCGAAAAGATCACGGCCTGGGCCGAAGACGAATCCATAGAGCAATTGGATATCGGCACCGGCTTCAGTCGCCTGACCCCCGAAGGCATGGCCGAGGCCTGGAAGGGCGATGCGCCGGATCATCCCGCGCTGGAGGCCATGGCTGGGCTCAAGGCCACGCTCGATGCCTTGCCGAGCCCTGACGCCGCGGTGTTGCAACACGCCGCGCGCTGGGTCGGCGCGCGCTTCGAGGAGGAGAAGCGTCGGCGGGCCGAGATGGGCTTCGACGACATGCTGTTGCGCCTCGACGCGGCGTTGCAGGCCGAGGGCGGCGAGCGTCTGGCGACGCTGATTCGCGAGCAGTTTCCGGTGGCCCTGATCGACGAATTCCAGGATACCGACCCGGTGCAGTACCGGATCTTCGAAAGCATCTACCGCATCGAGGACAACAACCCCGAGACCGGGCTGTTCCTGATCGGCGACCCCAAGCAGGCGATCTACGCCTTCCGCGGCGCGGACATTTACACCTACCTGCGCGCTCGCCAGGCCACCAGCGGCCGTTTGCACACCCTGGGTACCAACTTCCGTTCCAGCCACGCCATGGTCAAGGCGGTGAACCATGTGTTCGAGCGTGCCGAGCGCCGTGAGCAAGGACGCGGCGCGTTCCTGTTCCGGGAGAAAAGCGGAGAGAACCCGGTGCCGTTCCTGTCGGTGGCATCGCAGGGGCGCAAAGAGCAGCTACAGAGAGAAGGGCAGGTGGTACCGGCGCTGAATATCTGGCACCTGGCCACGGAGCAAGCCATTTCCGGTGCGCTGTACCGGCAGCAACTGGCGGCGGCCTGCGCCAGCGAAATCGTCGCCTTGCTCAACGGCGGGCAGCAGGCCAGCGCCGGTTTCGCCCGTGACGGCCAGCCCTTCAAGGGGTTGCTGCCGGCGGACATCGCCATTCTGGTCCGTGATGGCAAGGAGGCTCAGGCCGTGCGTGGCGAGCTGGCCGCACGCGGAGTGCGCAGCGTGTACCTGTCGGACAAGGACTCGGTGTTCGCCGCCCAGGAAGCCCAGGACCTGCTGGCCTGGCTCAAGGCCTGTGCCGAACCGGATATCGAGCGTCCGCTGCGTGCCGCGCTGGCCTCCATCACCCTGAATCTACCGCTGGTTGAGCTGGAGCGCCTGAACCAGGACGAGCTGGCCTGGGAGAGCCGGGTCATGCAGTTCCGCGGTTATCGCCTGATCTGGCGCACCCAGGGTGTGCTGCCGATGCTGCGGCGCCTGCTGCATGACTTCCAGTTGCCCCAGGCCTTGATCGCTCGCAGCGATGGCGAACGGGTCCTGACCAACCTGTTGCACCTGTCCGAACTGTTGCAGCAGGCGGCTGCCGAACTGGATGGCGAACAAGCGCTGATCCGCCATCTGGCCGAGCACCTGGCCTTGTCCGGGCAGGCTGGCGAAGAACAGATCCTGCGCCTGGAAAGCGACGAACAGCTGGTCAAGGTGGTGACCATCCACAAGTCCAAGGGCCTGGAGTATCCGCTGGTGTTCCTGCCGTTCATCTGTTCGGCCAAGCCGGTGGATGGCAGTCGCCTGCCGCTGCACTACCACGATGAGTCGGGCAAGGCCCAGGTGACGCTGCGGCCGACCCCGGAGCTGATTGCCCAGGCCGACGACGAACGCCTGGCCGAGGACCTGCGCCTGCTCTACGTGGCCCTGACTCGCGCCCAGCATGCCTGCTGGCTGGGTGTCGCCGACCTCAAGCGCGGCAACCACAACAGCTCGGTGTTGCACCTCTCTGCCCTGGGTTACCTGTTGGGCGGCGGTGCGCTGTTGAGCGAGTCGAGCGGTCTGGCTCGCTGGCTGCAAGACCTGCAACAAGGCTGCGAGGCCATGAGTGTCAGGGAAATGCCCAGCGCCACCGACAGCTGCTTCCATCCACCGCGCAACGACGCCACCCTGTTGGCGCCCCTGGCTCCCAAGCGGCGTGCCGCGGAAAACTGGTGGATCGCTTCCTATAGCGCCCTGCGCATCAGCGACAGCCTGGGGGCCGGTAGTACCGAGGCGCCGGAAAGCCCGCAGGCGCAGAAACTCTTCGACGACGAACGCCTCGACCCCGATGCCCCACGTGAAGTCGTGGCCAGCGGCGCGGACATCCATCGGTTCCCCCGTGGACCGAACCCCGGGACTTTCCTCCATGGCCTGCTGGAATGGGCCGGTGATGAGGGTTTTGCCGCCGACCCCGCTGCCATCGAGGATGCCATTGGTCGTCGCTGCAATCGCCGCGGTTGGGAAGGCTGGATTCGCACATTGAGCGACTGGTTGCGGCACCTGTTGCAACTGCCTTTGCCAGCCGGAGCGGGACGATCACCGGTGGTGCTCGCGCAATTGACCCAGTATCGGGTCGAGATGGAGTTCTGGTTCGCCAGCCACAAGGTCGATGTGCTCAAGCTCGACGAACTGGTGCGCCAGTACACCCATCAAGGCGTGCCGCGGGTGACCGCCGAACCGGTACTGCTCAATGGCATGTTCAAGGGCTTTATCGACCTGACCTTCGAGCATGAAGGGCGTTATTACGTGGCCGACTACAAATCCAACTGGCTGGGCGTGGATGACGCCGCCTATACCGAGCAGGCCATGGAACAATCGATTCTCGACAACCGTTACGACCTGCAATACGTGCTGTACCTGCTGGCCCTGCATCGCCAGTTGCGGGCACGCCTGGCGGACTACGATTACGACCGGCACATGGGCGGCGCCCTGTATCTATTCTTGCGCGGTACAGGCTCGGCCAGCCGCGGCGTGTTTTTCACCCGGCCACCCCGTGAGCTGATCGAGCGCCTGGACCGCCTGTTCCAGGGCAAACCCGAGCAGCCCAGGGCCGAGCCGGCGTGGGAACAGGGAGTATTGCTGTGATCGAGGACCTGCTGACGCCACTGCAACCCCAGCCCCAGTCCGACCTGGCGCCCCTGGTACGGGCCGCCGATCTGCTGCTGTTGCTCGATCGTTGGGTCGAGCGCGGCTGGCTACGCGCCCTGGACAAGGCTTTTGTAGGCTTCCTGCATGAACTGGAGCCGCAAGGCGATCCTCTGGTGCTGATGGCCGCTGCATTGACCAGCCATCAACTGGGCCACGGTCATGTCTGCCTGGACCTGTTCGAAACCCTCAAGGAGCCGGATTTCGCCCTGTCCCTGCCGCCGGAAGGCGATCTGCAAAGCACCGCGGCGGTGCTGCCGTCGCAGGTGCTGGCGACGCTGGACGGGGCGCACTGGTGCAAGGCTCTGGCGGCCAGTCGCCTGGTGGCGCTGGCGGCCGACCAGAGCGAGCAGGCCCGCCAGCGGCCCCTGGTGTTGTCGGGCAAGCGCCTGTATCTGCGCCGCTACTGGGCCTATGAGCGGCGCATCGACAATGCCTTGCGCCAGCGCCTGGCGGTGCAGGAGGAAACCCCCGAGGACCTGGCCGAGCGCCTCGGCGGCTTGTTCGGCGCGGCCAAGGCGACAGGGCCGGTCGACTGGCAGAAGCTCGCCTGTGCCCTGGCCACTCGTGGTGCCTTCAGCATCATTACCGGTGGGCCCGGTACCGGTAAAACCACCACTGTGGTGCGCCTGCTGGCCTTGCTTCAGGCGCCGGCTGTCGAAGCCGGCAAGCCTTTGCGTATCCGCCTCGCGGCACCCACCGGCAAGGCGGCGGCGCGTCTGACCGAATCCATCAGCTTGCAAGTGCGTTCCCTGTCGGTGGATGACAGCGTGCGTGAGAAAATTCCCAGTGACGTAACCACCGTGCACCGGCTGTTGGGCAATCGTCCGGGTACCCGACACTTCCGTCATCACGCCGGTAACCGCTTGCCGCTGGATGTGCTGGTGGTTGACGAAGCCTCGATGATCGACCTGGAGATGATGGCCAATCTGCTCGACGCGTTGCCGGTGCACGCGCGCCTGGTGTTGCTCGGGGACAAGGATCAACTGGCCTCGGTGGAAGCCGGCGCGGTGCTCGGCGATCTGTGCCGCGACGCCGAGGCCGGCTGGTACAACCCACAGACCCGCAGCTGGCTCGAGGCCGTCAGCGGCGAACAGTTGGCGGACAGCGGTCTGCAGGAAGACAACGCCGGCACTCACCCACTGGCCCAGCAGGTGGTGATGCTGCGCCACTCCCGGCGCTTCGGCGAAGGCAGCGGCATCGGCCAACTGGCGCGCTGGGTCAACCAGCAGCAGGCCGAGGAAGCGCGTCGTCTGTTGGCCGCTCGCAGTCACGCCGACCTGTATGGCTTGAGCCTCAAGGGCGAGCAGGACCGCGCCCTGGAGCGCTTGCTGCTGGAGGGCCATGGTGACGGGCCGCAGGGTTATCGGCATTACCTGAGCCTGCTGCGTGGCCAGCGCCCGCCCGCCGGTACGGCGCTGGAAGATCCGCGCTGGACCGCCTGGGCCCGCGATGTACTGCAGGCTTTCGACCAGTTCCAGTTGCTCTGCGCGGTGCGCAAGGGACCTTGGGGTGTCGAGGGGTTGAACCAGCGGATCACCGCCGCCCTGTTCAAGGCGCGGCTGATTGAAAGCGATCAGCAGTGGTACGAAGGTCGTCCGGTGCTGATGACCCGCAACGATTACGGCCTGGGCTTGATGAACGGCGATATCGGCATTGCCCTGAAACTGCCTGAGCACGAAGGCACGCAGGACGGGCGCCTGGTGCTGCGGGTGGCCTTCCCGCGCAACGACGGCCAGGGTGGTGTGCGTTTCGTGTTGCCGAGCCGGCTCAACGATGTGGAAACCGTGTACGCCATGACCGTGCACAAATCCCAGGGCTCGGAATTCGCCCACACCGCGCTGATCCTGCCCGAAGCGCTGAACCCGGTGCTGACCAAGGAGCTGATCTACACCGGCATCACCCGAGCCAAGGACTGGTTCAGCCTGATCGAGCCGCGGGCTGGGGTGTTCGAAGAGGCGGTGCGGCGCAAGGTCAAGCGTCTGAGCGGGTTGATGCTCGACCTGGGTTGAGCATCGGGCATCAGATCAGTGGCGCCCCCCGATTCCAAGGCGATTGTCCCGCAGAAAAGGCCGAATTCGCCGTGTTGGCGAGCTTGCAAAGGGCTGCGGGCTTCCCTACCGTCGAACCCGCCGCCAGCAGTTCATCGATTGCCTGGTTCGCTGGCGCCATAACCCTTGAATGCGCGGAATATTTCCAGTTGCATCGGCTAACCTCAAAGAGGTCTTGGTTCCGCAGCGGCACATGGCCGAGGGCGATGCAGGCGGCTCATTCTGACGCTGATCTTGGGTGGGCAAAATGCAGGCTATGAAGAACAGGAAGACTCAAATTGGAACTGCGTTTTTTTCTGCCCCGATAGTCCGCTCCGCATGCCTGGGAGCCTCGCGGCCATTTCACCGGCTGTGCTATCGTTGCGGCATCATTGTATGAAGATCAAAGAGAATCCCTGCATGAACGTGGCTGTCTCGGCGACAGAGCGCTTTTCGGGCTGGAGGCAGGTACTGCTGTCCGCCCTGGTCTGTCTGCTGAGCACTTTTGCCGTCGCGCAACCCGAGCCTGCCGCTGTCAGCCTGGCGGACCAGCGCGCCAAGGCAGTGACTCAAGTGGTTCTGGGCATCCTCAGTTATGCACGCTGGCCGGTGGAGCCGGCACAGCTGCGTCTGTGCGTGGTGGGGCCGACCGAATACACCGACGACCTGGTCAAGGGTACGACCCAGGCCACCGGTCGCCCGGTCCTGGTGCGGCGCTTGCTGGCCGACAACCCGACCATCGTCAGCGAGTGCGATGCGGTGTACATCGGCAAGCTGACCGACGACCAGCGCGCCCGCCTGTTCACTTCCCTGGTCGGTCATCCGGTGTTGAGCATCAGCGAGGGCGGCGACCAGTGCACGGTCGGCAGCCTATTCTGCCTGCGCGTCAGTGACAATCAGGTGTCATTCGAGGTCAACCTGGATTCGGTGGCCCGCAGTGGCGTGCGGATTCATCCAAGCGTGCTGCAACTTTCCCGTCGTCGACCGGCGGCGCCATGAGCTTCTTCAAGTCGCCTGCTCGCCCTACATTGCGTTCGGTCATTGGCCGCGGGCATCTGATTGTCGCCCTGCTGGCCATTTCCATGGCCAGCCTGTCCCTGACATTGCTCGGGGTGCTGGCGTTGCGGGTGTATGCCGATCACAACCTGCACCTGATCGCGCGTTCGATCAACTACACGGTCGAGGCAGCGGTGGTGTTCAACGACAGCGCCGCGGCGACCGAGGCCCTGGCCCTGATTGCCTCCACCGAAGAGGTGGCCGATGCCCAGGTACTCGACGCCCGGGGCCGCGTGCTGGCCCACTGGGAGCGGCCAGAAACCGGTTTGCTGACCGATCTGGAAATGCAGATCGCCCGCGCCTTTCTCGAGAAGCCCATCACGGTGCCGATCATGCATCAGGGCCAGGAAATCGGCAGCATCGCCTTGACCGGGCACGGCGGCAGCCTGCTGCGCTTCTTGCTCAGTGGGCTGGTGGGGATTGTCCTGTGCATCGCGGTGAGTGCCTGGGTGGCGCTGTACCTGGCGCGCCGTCAGTTGCGCGGCATTACCGGGCCGCTGCGCAGCCTGGCCGATGTGGCCCATGCCGCGCGCCGCGAGCGGGCATTCGACGTACGGGTGCCGCCGGCGGAAATTGCCGAGCTGGACAACCTGGGCAACGACTTCAATGCCCTGCTCGATGAGCTGGAAGCCTGGCAAACCCATTTGCAGAGTGAAAACGAAACCCTGGCCCACCAGGCCAGCCACGACAGCCTGACCGGGTTGCCGAACCGGGCGTTTTTCGAGGGCCGGCTGATCCGCGCATTGCGCAGCGCCAGCAAGCTCAACGAACGGGTGGCGGTGCTGTTTCTCGACAGCGACCGCTTCAAGGGCATCAACGACAACTTCGGTCACGCCGCCGGCGATGCGGTGCTGATGGCGGTGGCGTCGCGGGTGCGGGCACAGTTGCGCGAGGAAGACCTGGTGGCGCGCCTGGGGGGCGACGAGTTCGCCATTTTGCTGACCCCGCTGCACCGCATCGAGGACGCCGAGCGTATCGCCGAAAAAATCATCGCCAGCATGGAGATGCCGATTGCCTTGCCAGGCAGTACTTCGGTACTGACTTCGCTCAGTATCGGTATTGCCGTCTACCCTGATCATGGCACCACCCCGGGTGCTCTGCTCAACGCCGCCGATGCGGCGATGTATCAGGCCAAGCGTGTCTCTCGAGGCGGGCAACACACTGCGGGGTCGGAGCCCCCCGTCGTTCACGTTCAATCCAGGAGCTAATTCTTTGTTTTCACTGACTCGACCTTTCTTGCGACTTTTCACCACCGGCCTGCTGCTGGCGCTGCTTTCATTGACCGGCTGCCAGAGCGTGCCGCCCAAGGGGCTGACCCCGCAGCAAGTAGCGGTGCTCAAGCAGGAGGGCTTCGAGCTGACGGATGAGGGCTGGGCCTTCGGCCTGTCCGGCAAGGTGCTGTTCGGCAGCGATATCGAGACACTGAATGCCGCCAGTACCGAGATCGTCGAGCGTATCGGCAAGGCCCTGGTCAGCGTGCACATCGACAAGGTCCGGGTCGATGGCCACACCGATGCCTCGGGCAAGGAGACCTATAACCAGCAACTGTCCCTGCGTCGGGCAAAAAGCGTGAGCAAGGTGCTGGTGGCCACGGGCATGCGCGAAGAAAACATCCAACTGCGCGGCCTCGGCAGCAGCGAACCGGTGGCCTCCAACACCACGGTGGCCGGACGTACCGAAAACCGTCGCGTTTCGATCGTGGTCATCGCCGACTAATCGGCAAACACCATCCCCCGGGTCTGCCCCATCAGCAGGCCCTGATTCTGTTTGGTCACGTTGCTGATGTAGTCCCAGAACAGGGTGATCCCGCTTGAGTTTGCAGTTCTTCGCGGCGTTGTTGGCAGGAAGCTTAGGGCCGGAAAGGATCAGGCTCGCCCGGGCATTGTTTCAAGCGGGAAATGACGTCAGGGCCGGTTTTTGAGGTGTCGACTCTCCCTGTTGCATCAAGGTAGATATCTATCTTTCTTCCCCATTTGGGAGTGATATCGATACATCTCTGAGCACCCTTCTCGGTTCCCCAAAAGAACACCATGAAAAACTCTGCGTTAGGGAAGATATGACCAGTGTCTACCGTGGCTTGGCCTGGAAGAATCCTCTCCCTATAAATGCGATGCTGCGTGTCCCATATTGAGCGCAGTTCCTCGGTCCCCTCTTTGGAGTAATGAACAATTACGCTGGGGGTCGCGGCATACCAAAACGCCAAAGGAGCCAGTAAGAGGAATAGAACTATGTAGCGAGTCTTAAATTTTTTTGCATGTGTGGACACGGACACCTTCCCCCCATTGTTCTGGTGCGACTGCAAGGACTTCGGCCATTATCATTTCTGCCGTGATTCCACCGTTAGGATGCTGACTAAATAGCTTGATGCCGATACTGATTGATATCCGATCTGGGGCGTCATCCCAAGCGCGAAGCCCGTCAACGCCTTCTGCGCGCTGCGGCCCCTTCCGTTTCTGCTCCTCCTTTGGAGTTGACGCCATCTCCTGCAATTTCCTTAGCGAGTCCGAGGCAATAGCTGATCCGCGGGAGAAAAACTCGGCTCCTTGTGGAGCTTTGCGAACCTAGCAAGTGGCGATGGGCAAGGCTTTAGGAGGATTCTGAACTTGGATGGAGTCTGGTGACCTCATAGCGGCACTGGTAGAGAACAATCGGCAAACTGATGCCTTTACTGTGGAGCAGGGCAGCTCTTGATGGCGGCCTGGAGCGCCTTGGCGTAGTCCACGTATGTTTTGGGGTCATAGGGTTCGGCGGTTACTTTGAAGCTGGATTTGCCGTAGTAGCTGATTGACTGGTCTACCTCCACAGCCCATGACCGGCCAGCGTGCTGGGCGACCAGATAGAACGCATGGGAATTCAAGTCGCTGCTCTCATCCAGTGCGGAGTAGAGATAGCGCAGATTCTTATACCAGTCGCGAATGCCCGTAACAGCCCTCAATGCCTCCTTGGCAGGCTGCTCGTCTACCTCTTTCAGGAAGGCATTCCCAATGGTGAGTCTCCCTGCACTTTCCAGTTCGGAGAGCGGGACTGGCAGCGGCTCACGGCTGATCAGTCGCGAATACTCGCAGTCGAACACCCAGCGGCCGGTCTTCACGTAATCGTCGGCATAGATCACTACACCGTTGCCCAAGTCCGTCTTGTATACACTCGTCATTACCTTGAATCCGTAGTTGGCCGCCATCAGCAGCAAAGGAGAAATAATGGTGAAGGCTATCCAGAAGCCTTTACTTCGGTAGAAACTCAAAATGGCCTCCTGGTACGCCAATAGGCGTGTCGCCTGAGATCACAGGGTTGATGGCCCCCATGGTCTGATAGGTGAACCTATGTTTCTTGTGAGATAGCTTTCGCTCGTCCTTCAGTGTGCCCCATTTCCTACACCATTCTTTCCCAGGTGCTGCGTTGTCACTAATTCCGCAAAGATCGCCCATGCGGCGCTCTTCGAACGAACCCCAGGTGTTCTTGTAGTCCGAACGCCTAACAAAGGCATGCACTTTGATCCGCAGGTGGTTGGCCAGCAACTGCGCCAGACTTTCGTTGGTCTGTGGAAAGAACTGGATGCCATCTTCGACAGGGAAGTCCGACCGATTGCCCATACCGGTCCTACAGGCGTAGCTGTTGATCTGCGCCGAACTGGCAAACGCCGAAGGTGAAATCTTGTCGTAGCTCAGTACGTCCAGGGACATTTGGAAGTCCCCGGCAAGCTGATAGCCGAAGGCGATCCGATGCGGCACGCCGTGGCTGAACAGCGATAAGTGTTCGATGGGTGATTGCTTGCGGTCCTTGCCTTGGTTCAGGTAGTCGATCAGCTCCTGGGCGTCCGTCACGGTGACAACACCAGCACCATAGCCTTTGGCAGATCCACGTGCCGCACTGAGCATTGCTTCACTGTACGACGGGGTGAATATTACCAGCGTGCGCGTCAGGTCAGGTTTGCTGCGTTTGAACTCGGCCAGTTCGCGCACGGCTTGGCCGATGAACATCATTTGGTTGCCCGAGCTTTTGTCGTGCTGGCTTCCGGCGATTGCGATTAGCTCGGGAGTCAGCGGTTCCTCAGGGGCTGTTGAGGAGGAACTGCCAGGTTGTACCAGAGCGCCCGAGAGCAAAGCACGCTGCTCCAGCTGTGGATCGGCCAACAGGGTAGCCATCTTCTCATCATCTACAGAGCCATCCGGCCTGATTGCCCCGAGCGCCGCGAAGTTGATGATGGCAGCCCCAGGAGTGGGCCCCATGACAAAGCCACCGAAGGTGTCACCCGACCCCGTGATGATCGTCCCACCGTGACTGGTAGGGCTCCCCAGGTGGGCCATAGGGCGACCATTCAGGAGGATCGAGGGAAACCCCGTGGTGATGACGGCACCACAGCCGCAAGTGTCACCCACACGGGCCGCGCCCATGGAGTTGATATTGATGTCGGAGGAGGCTGAGGCAATCGGGGTGGTACCGTGACCGGGAAGAGGGCAGACGTGTTTGTCGCCCAGGCGAGCAGAAGAGAGCATTTTATCGTCCCTGCGTTGACTGATCCGCGAGGCTCTTTGTAGAGCTTTGCGAACCTAGCAAGTGGCGATGGGCAAGGCTTTAGGACGATTCTGAACTTGGATGGAGCCTGGTGAGGCTGAGAGTCTGGTCGGAAAGTCTGAATGATCAGCGCATTGTGCCTACGTGTGCTGGTTCCTCCGTAGGCTCTCGCGTTGGCAAAGGCCTGCTGCCCTCCTGATTCCTCGTATGACTATGAATCCGCAAACACCATCCCCCGGCTCTGCCCCATCAGCAGGTCCTGATTCTGTTCGGTCACGTTGCGGATGTAGTCCCACAGCAGGGTGATCCGCTTGAGCTTGCGCAGGTCCTCGCGGCAGTACATCCAGAACTGCCGGGTGATGTCTATTTCCTTCGGCAGCACTGGCAGCAGGCGTGGGTCCTGGGCTGCCAGGAAGCAGGGCAGGATCGCCAGCGAGCGCCCTTGCTGCGCCGCCACGTACTGGGCGATGACGCTGGTGCTGCGCAGGTTGGCGCTGGCGCCGGGCAGCACATTGGCCAGGTACAAGAGCTCCGAACTGAACGCCAGGTCGTCCACGTAGCTGATGAATTGATGCTCGCTCAAGTCCGCAGGGCGGCGGATCGGTGGGTGCTGGTCGAGGTATTCCTGGGTCGCATAGAGCTGCAGGCGGTAGTCGCAGAGCTTGCAGCAGACATAGGGGCCATGTTCCGGGCGCTCCAGGGCGATGACGATATCGGCTTCGCGCTTGGACAGGCTGATGAAGTGCGGCAGCGGCAGGATGTCCACCGAGATCGCCGGGTAGGCGTCGACGAAATGGCTCAACTGCGGGGTGATGAAAAAGCTGCCGAAACCTTCGGTGCAGCCCATGCGCACATGGCCGGACAGGGCCACGCCCGAGCCTGAAACCTGCTCGCAGGCCATGTGCAGGGTGCTTTCGATCGACTCGGCATAACCCAGCAGGCGTTGGCCCTCGGCGGTCAGGACAAAGCCGTTGGTCCGGGACTTTTCGAACAGCAGGGTGCCCAGCGCGCCTTCCAGCGAACCGATGCGCCGCGACACCGTGGTGTAGTCCACTGCCAGGCGCTTGGCCGCGCTGCTGGCCTTGCGGGTACGGGCCACTTCGAGGAAAAACTTCAGGTCGTCCCAGTTCAGCGAGCCGAGGGATGTGATGTTTTTTTGCATGATGGACCGGCTTTTATGTGCGTTCTTATTAGAAGTTTGCACATCTATACTCCAAAAACAGTCCGACAACCAACTCGCGACGCACGCCTCATTTCAAGGCGGTCCCACGCCTTGGCTCCCTGCATAAGAACCTCAAGAAGTCAGGAGACCCGTATGAACGCATCCCTCAATCCCGACGGCACCACTTTGCAGCAGGTCAAGCTGCTGATCGACGGTCAGTGGGTCGAATCCCGGACCAGCGAGTGGCACGACATCACTAACCCGGCCACCCAGCAGGTGCTGGCCAAGGTGCCTTTCGCCACGGCGGATGAAGTCGACGCCGCCATCGAAGCTGCGCAGCGCGCCTTCCAGACCTGGAAACTGACCCCGATCGGCGCGCGGATGCGCATCATGCTCAAGCTGCAGGCGCTGATCCGCGAACACTCCAAGCGCATTGCCCAGGTGCTTAGCGCCGAACAGGGCAAAACCATCGCCGATGCCGAAGGCGACATCTTCCGCGGCCTGGAAGTGGTCGAGCATGCCTGCTCGATCGGCAGCCTGCAGATGGGCGAGTTCGCCGAGAACGTCGCCGGTGGCGTCGATACCTACACCCTGCGCCAGCCGATCGGCGTCTGCGCCGGGATCACCCCGTTCAACTTCCCGGCGATGATTCCGCTGTGGATGTTCCCGATGGCCATCGCCTGCGGTAACACCTTCGTCCTCAAGCCTTCGGAGCAGGACCCGCTGTCGACCATGCTGCTGGTGGAACTGGCGCTGGAAGCCGGGGTTCCGCCTGGCGTGCTCAACGTGGTGCATGGCGGCAAGGACGTGGTGGACAAGCTGTGCACCCACCCGCACATCAAGGCGGTGTCGTTCGTTGGCTCCACGGCGGTGGGCACCCACGTCTACGACCTGGCGGGCAAACACGGCAAGCGCGTGCAGTCGATGATGGGCGCGAAGAACCACGCCGTGGTGCTGCCCGACGCCAACCGCGAACAGGCGCTCAATGCCCTGGTTGGTGCCGGTTTCGGCGCGGCCGGCCAGCGTTGCATGGCCACCTCGGTAGTGGTCCTGGTGGGCGCGGCGAAACAATGGCTGCCGGACCTCAAGGCGCTGGCGCAGAAGCTCAAGGTGAATGCCGGCAGCGAGCCGGGCACCGATGTTGGGCCGCTGATTTCCAAGCGCGCCAAGGAGCGTGTGCTGAGCCTGATCGAAAGCGGCATCAAGGAAGGCGCCAAGCTGGAATTGGACGGTCGCGACGTCAAGGTGCCGGGTTTCGAGCAGGGCAACTTCGTCGGCCCAACCCTGTTCTCCGGGGTGACCACCGACATGCAGATCTACACCCAGGAAATCTTCGGCCCGGTGCTGGTGGTGCTGGAAGTGGACACCCTCGACCAGGCCATCGCCCTGGTCAACAGCAACCCCTTCGGCAACGGCACCGGCCTGTTCACCCAGAGCGGCGCGGCGGCCCGCAAGTTCCAGACCGAAATCGATGTCGGCCAGGTCGGGATCAACATCCCGATTCCGGTACCTGTGCCGTTTTTCAGCTTCACCGGTTCCCGCGGTTCCAAGCTGGGCGACCTGGGCCCTTACGGTAAGCAAGTGGTGCAGTTCTACACTCAGACCAAGACTGTCACCAGTCGCTGGTTCGACGATGACAGCGTCAACGATGGCGTGAACACCACCATCCATTTGCGTTGAGGAGTCGGCTCATGAAAATCGCATTCATCGGTCTGGGCAACATGGGCGCACCCATGGCGCGCAACCTGCTCAAGGCCGGGCATCAGTTGAACCTGTTCGACCTGAACCAGGCCGTGCTCAAGGAACTGGCTGAACTGGGCGGCAGCATTAGTACCTCGCCGCGCGCCGCCGCCGAAGACAGCGAGCTGGTGATCACCATGCTGCCGGCCGCGCCCCATGTGCGCAGCGTCTGGCTGGGTGACGATGGGGTGCTGGCGGGTATCGCCCGTGGCACGCCGGCGGTGGATTGCAGCACCATCGACCCGCAGGCCGCCCGCGACGTGGCCGCGGCCGCCGCCAAGCAAGGCGTGGCCGTGGCCGATGCGCCGGTATCCGGCGGTACCGGCGGCGCGGCGGCAGGCACCCTGACCTTCATGGTCGGCGCCAGCGCCGAACTGTTCGCCACCCTGCAGCCGGTGCTGGCGCAGATGGGCCGCAATATTGTGCACTGCGGTGAAGTGGGGACCGGGCAGATCGCCAAGATCTGCAACAACCTGCTGCTGGGCATTTCGATGATCGGCGTCAGCGAGGCCATGGCCCTGGGCGATGCCTTGGGGATCGACACCAAGGTGCTGGCGGGCATCATCAACAGCTCCACCGGGCGCTGCTGGAGCTCCGACACCTACAACCCCTGGCCCGGCGTGATAGAGACCGCACCGGCCGCCCGCGGCTACACCGGCGGCTTCGGCGCCGAGCTGATGCTCAAGGACCTTGGGCTGGCCACCGAGGCCGCCCGCCAGGCACATCAGCCGGTGGTACTGGGCGCCGTGGCGCAGCAGCTGTACCAGGCCATGAGCCAGCGCGGGGAAGGGGGCATGGACTTCTCGGCTATCGTCAACAGCTATCGCAAGCCGACCTAGGCCCTACCAAGCCTGCGCTCTTTAAAGAGCGCAGGCTTCGCCAGCCTTTGTGAACGCTGCAAACTTTCCGGGACTCACGTCGGGTGGGCTCCCGGTTTTTTGCACGTGTATCCGGGGGCATGTGGATTTGGTGCGCGCTCGTAGTAGCACTGCGAAATCACTGGCTATTCCCGTTATTCTGATCGGTTACAAGTGGGCTCTTGATGGCGATCTACAGTCAATCTGAATGCCACAGGGAGGGCTGAAAGATGATTGATGAACTGACGCATGCCAAGGAGATTCTGGCCGCTCAAGAGCAGAAATACCGCAGGTCAGCTTTCAAGTGGAAGCTTGGCTACAGGACCCTCTTGATCATCTCGGCAGTTCTAGCTTCCGCTGCGGCAATCGTCTCGAAGCTACACTTTATCGAAAGTAAGGAAACTGCCGCCGACTTGTCATCAATCTTGGCGGGCGCTGCGGCTGTGGCCATGACCATCATTGCTTCGCTGGATTTCGAGTCGAACTTCCGCATAAATCGACGTTCTCGTCATCAGGTCCAGCTCCTGCTGCTCGAGGCGCAGAAGTCCCAGGTTAAAGCGGATACTTTGCTGGATGGGCTGAAGGACGTAGTCAACCGTCGTACTCTTGAACTGGACAAACCTGATTGATCTTCGCTGTAGAGAGCATTAGGGGTAAGCCGACTCATGAGCGCTGAGCTTCGACAGGAGAGCCAATATGACAATGGAAGAGCAGATCGCAAGGCTGGAGTCAGAGGTAGCGAAGCTCAAGGATCGGGGAAAAGACGGTTGGGACAAGTTTGGTGTCGCCTGCTCGGCGCTGATACCGATCGCCATTGCCGGTGTGGGTGGGTATTACTCCTACCATTCTCAGCACACGGCTACGGCGGTGGCGGATATTCGGGCGGCGGCCGAGTCAAAAATCAAGCAGGCTGAACTGGTCTCGAAGTTTTTCGAGCCCTTGATGGGTAACGATCCAAAGCGAAGCGAATTTGCCGTGCGGGCGCTTCTGGTGGCGGCCCCGGACTATGGTCCGACCCTGGTTCGTGTCGTCGCCGAAAATACCAGGGCGCCCGCCGAGGCGGCCTATGCAAGCGATGCTCTGAGCGAGCGACGGGATGCGCTGATCAGGCAGATGTTCAGTGATGATGCTCGTCAGCGAGTGGACGGCTACCAGCAGTTGCTGGCGTCTTGGGGAAGCGACGAACTCTTGATCCCAGCGGTCATCGCCTATGGCAGTGGCAATACGTCCAATGGCAATGGTATTTACAACTCATTGGTACTACTGAGTCATATGCAACGCGACACCATTCAAAAGCGTAAGGTCGACATCATCGCCTTCACTAAATTGGTGGAAGGAAAGGGCGATAAAATTCGCGAGCGTGCGGATGTCCTGCGTTCACGTCTTGGGGCCTGAGGCCTGGTTTTTGAGGTTTTCAGGGGGGCGGTCCGGCTGGTGAAAGGAAGAGAAGCAGTTCCTCGATAGGGATTGCAGCAACCTGTATCGAAGCATTTGTTTCTCTCCTTTCCGGATATTCGTTAAGCAAAAACGAAATACTTGCGCACGGTCTCCACCACTTCCCAGGTGCCTTTCATCCCCGGCTCGACCACGAAGATATCGCCGGCGCGCAGGTGGATAGGTTCCATGCCGTCCGGGGTGATCACGCAGTAGCCTTCCTGGAAATGGCAGTACTCCCATTTCACGTAGTCCACGCGCCATTTGCCGGGCGTGCAGATCCAGGTGCCCATGATCTTGCTGCCGTCTTCGCTGGTGTAGGCGTTGAGGTTGACGGTATGCGGGTCGCCTTCGAGTTTTTCCCATTTGCAGGCATCAAGCACCGGCAGCGGGTGAGTGTCGCGCAGAACGGTGATGGGGGCAGTCGCGGTCATGAGGACTCCGGGGTCTTGGCTGAGAACTGAAGTCGCACCCTATAGCGCCCGGCGCCCGGTCAGTTGTCTGTACTCGACATCGGGGTGCCCAGAAACGCAGTATCCGCCCGCGAAGTGTTGCCGGGGTTTGCATTGAAATTTCCAAGCGTGAATCAGTGATTTCCTGGCAGTTCTTGCGAAAGATTCGGCGGTCGCCGGAGCATTTCGCAAGAATCTTCACGGGCATCGCTCGTATGATTCAGGTCGAAGTGGCCGAGAGCAGCGCTATGAACACAACCCCAAGCTGGTGGGACATCAGCCCGCCCCTGAGTACCGCGACCCCGATCTGGCCCGGCGACACGCCGTTCCAGGAAGAGCGGGTCTGGCAGTACGGACCCGAGTGCCCGGTGAATGTCGGGCGCATCACCCTGTCGCCGCACACCGGTGCCCATGTCGACGCGCCGCTGCATTACAGCGCCGATGGCGCGCCGATCGGCGAGGTGCCACTGGACGTCTACCTCGGCCCGTGCCGGGTGGTGCATTGCCTGGGCTGTGGCCCGCTGGTATTGCCCCAACACCTGGAAGGCCACCTCGACAACCTGCCCGAGCGGGTGCTGTTGCGCACCTATCGCCAGGCGCCGTTGAGCACCTGGGACCCGGACTTCAGCGCCGTGGCCAAGGAAACCGTCGAGCTGCTGGCCAGCCACGGCGTGCGCCTGATCGGCATCGATACCCCGTCCCTCGACCCGCAGCAATCGAAAACCATGGATGCCCATAACGCTGTGGCCCGCCATGGGCTGGCGATTCTCGAAGGCATCGTGCTCGACGAAGTGGCCGAGGGCGACTACGAACTGATCGCGCTGCCCCTGCGTTTCGCTCATCTGGATGCGAGCCCGGTGCGCGCCATCCTGCGGCCTTTGCCGCGATAATTCCTACAATA
This sequence comes from Pseudomonas sp. GW460-12-10-14-TSB1, assembly GCF_017349775.1. Taxonomy (NCBI): domain Bacteria; kingdom Pseudomonadati; phylum Pseudomonadota; class Gammaproteobacteria; order Pseudomonadales; family Pseudomonadaceae; genus Pseudomonas; species Pseudomonas sp. GW460-12-10-14-TSB1. The sequence goes on along the minus strand of NZ_JACNAC010000005.1, from coordinate 184,365 downwards.
GTATTTACAACAACAAAGCTTCGACCCCGCGCGCCCTCGATCAAGACTGGCACCGGGTGATCGATCAGCCGCGACCTGACATGAGGAGCCCACGCGATGAGTCAATGTCCCTATTCGAGCAACCCGCCGCCCGATGGCTGGCATAACGCCGAGCTGAATTTTTCCAATTCCATGAGCTACGGCGACTACCTGGACCTGGAGCGCATCCTCAATGCCCAGCACCCCTTGTCGCCGGACCACAACGAAATGCTCTTCATCATCCAGCACCAAACCTCGGAGCTGTGGATGAAACTGATGCTGCACGAGCTCAATGCGGCTCGCGAGCATGTGCATCAGGGGCAGTTGCAGCCAGCGTTCAAGATGCTGGCGCGGGTGTCGCGGATCTTCGACCAGCTGGTGCATGCCTGGGCGGTGCTGGCGACCATGACCCCGTCCGAGTACAAGTCGATCCGGCCCTACCTGGGGCACTCGTCGGGCTTCCAGTCGTTCCAGTACCGCGAGATTGAGTTCATCCTCGGCAACAAGAGCGAGACCTTGCTGCGTCCCCATGCCCATCGTCCGGAACTGCTCAAGGAACTGGAGCTGGCGATCGCCACGCCGTCGCTGTACGACGAAGCCATCGGCCTGATGGCCAAGGCCGGCCTGGCCATCGACCCCGAGCGCCTGGCCCTGAACAGCAAGGCGCCGACCCAGCATGACCCGTCGGTGGAAGCCGCCTGGCGCGAGGTCTACACCGACCCGTCGCGCTACTGGGACCTGTACCAGTTGGCGGAGAAATTCATCGACCTGGAGGATTCCTTCCGCCAGTGGCGCTTCCGCCATGTGACCACGGTGGAACGCATCATCGGCTTCCAGCCCGGCACCGGCGGCACCGAAGGCGTCGGTTACTTGCGCAAGATGCTCGACACCGTATTGTTCCCCGAGCTGTGGCGCGTGCGTTCGACGCTGTAAGCGACAGGCCAATAAAAAGGCCCGGCATTCATCGAATGCCGGGCCTTTTTATTGGCTGAACACGTGGCGTTGTAATCAGGGCCACCCTGTCATCACCAATCGCGGGCAAGCCTCGCTCCTACGGTAACGACGTTCATCGCGAGCAAGCTCCGTTTCTGTAGGAGCGAGGCTTGCCCGCGATGGGCGCGCCGCCGTTGTCAGGCCACCGCCCGAGTACCAGTCCTGGCCACCCGCATGCGGTAGAACACCCAGATCAGCGCGACCCACACCGGGATGGCGTAGACCGAAACCCGTATCCCGGGAATCATCAGCATCACGCTGACGATCATCAGCATGAAGGCCAGGCACAGGTAATTGCTGAAGGGGAACCAGAAGGTCTTGAACGACGGTACTATGCCTTGCTGGCCCATGGACTTGCGGAACTTCAGGTGGGTCAGGCTGATCAGCGCCCAGTTGATCATCAGGGAGGCAACGACCAGGGCCATCAGCAGTTCCAGCGCTTCCTGCGGCGCCAGGTAGTTGACCACCACGCAGAGCAGGGTGATCAGCGCCGAAACGCCCAGGGCCAGCAATGGCACCCCCTGTTTGTTCAGCTTCATCATCGCCTTGGGCGCGTCGCCCTGTTCGGCCAGGCCGTAGAGCATACGGCTGTTGCAGTACACGCCGCTGTTGTAGACCGACAGCGCCGCGGTCAGGACCACGAAGTTGAGGATATGCGCCGCGGTGTCGCTGCCGATCAGGGCAAAGATCTGCACGAACGGGCTGCCGCTGTAGGAGTCGCCGGAAGCGTTGAGGGTCTGCAGCAACTGGTCCCAGGGGTACAGCGACAGCAGCACAGTGAGGGCGCCGACGTAGAAGATCAGCACCCGGTACACCACCTGGTTGATCGCCTTGGGGATCACTTTGCGCGGTTCGCTGGCCTCGGCGGCGGTGATGCCCACCAGTTCCAGGCCGCCGAAGGAAAACATGATGAAGGCCATGGCCATCAGCAGGCCGGTGCCGCCATTGGGGAAGAACCCGCCGTGGCTCCACAGGTTGCTCACCGCGGCCTGCGGGCCGCCGCTGCCGCTGGCCAGCATGTAGCAGCCCAGGGCGATCATGCCGATGATGGCCACCACCTTGATGATGGCGAACCAGAACTCGGCTTCGCCGAAGAACTTTACGTTCATCATGTTGATCAGGTTGACCAGCACGAAGAACACCGCCGCACTGACCCAGGACGGGATTTCCGGCCACCAGAACTGCACGTACTTGCCCACGGCCGTGAGTTCGGCCATGCCCACCAGCACATAGAGCACCCAGTAGTTCCAGCCGGCGAGGAAGCCGAAGTAACCGCCCCAGTACTTGTGCGCGAAGTGGCTGAAGGACCCGGCCACCGGCTCCTCGACGATCATTTCGCCAAGCTGGCGCATGATCAGGAAGGCGATGAACCCGGCAATCGCATAACCGAGGATCATCGAAGGGCCGGCGGACTTGAGCACGCCGGCGGAGCCAAGGAACAGGCCGGTGCCGATCGCCCCGCCCAGGGCAATCAGCTGAATATGGCGGTTCTTCAAGCCACGCTTGAGTTCGCCGGGTTTCAGGATTTCATCCACTAATCACGCTCTCTTCTCATTGTTATCGGATCTGTCCGTGTTCGCGGCCAGATCGCGGCTGACTGCGGACGGATCAGATATTACTCTCGGTGAACTTCTCGTAATACAGCTGAACGCTCTCAAGTCGCTGATCTTGCAACCAGTTCTTGATCGACTCGACCATCGGTGGCGGTCCGCAGACGTACATGTCCACCGGACTATCGCGCAGTTCGGCGCAGTCGAAATGCTCGGCGATATAGCCGCGCTTGCCCGGCCAGTCCGCCGTCGGCTCGCTGATCACCGCAGTGTAGCGAAAGCCCGGCAGCTGGCCGGCATAGGCCTCGATACGCGCGGTTTCGCACAGGTCGGCGACGTTGCGCACTCCGTAGTACAGGTGCACCGGCTGGGTGCAGCCGTCGGCGACCAGCTGTTCGAGCATCGCCAGCAGCGCCGACAGCCCGGTGCCGCCGGCCACCAGTACCAGCGGCCGGACGATATGGCGCAGATAGAAGGCCCCCAGCGGCGCCTCCAGCTCGATACGGTCGCCGACCTGGCAACGTTCGCGGATGTAGTTGCCCATGGCCCCGTCGGGCAGCAGGCGCACGAGGAATTGCAGCTGCTGGCTGCCCGAGCGGTTGGCGAACGAGTAGGAGCGTTTGCTCGAAGTGCCGGGGACCGACAGCCGGGCGTATTGCCCTGGCAGGAAGTCCAGCGCCGCCTGGTCCTGGTCGAGTTGCAGTTGCAGGATCGCCGTGCTGTCGGAGACCTGGCGCACCTCGCTGACCGTAGCGCCCAGCTGTGCGGGCCCCGCGGCGCTGCACAGGCTGGAATCGAAATCGAAGTAGAAGGTGGCATCGGACTGCACCCGGGTCTGGCAACTGAGCATCTTGCGTTGCTCCAGGTCCGCGCTGGAGAGGGCTTCCTCGTCCACGTAGTCCTGGCTGTAGGTGCCCGATTCGCAGCGGCCCTGGCAGGTGCCGCAGACACCTTCGCGGCAGTCGAGGGGGATCTTGATGCCGTTGCGCAGGGCGGCATCGAGCAGTATTTCGTTGGCGTGTACGGGGAAGAACAGCGTCTTGCCATCGGCAAAGCTGAACGCGACCTTGTGGTTCATGCCCGGTCTCCGTCAGAGGTGGTAGAAATCGAGCACCGAGTTGATGGTGTCGTTGAGCAGCAGCACATGCTTGCGGGTGATCAGCCAGCTGTCGCCGTGGGCCTTGAGGTTGTAGGTGGCGTGGCCGAAGAACTGCTCGGCGGTGGCCAGGCGATAGAACAGGGTGTGCCAGTTCAGCCGTACTTGCAGGCTGCCATCGGCCTGCTCGGCGATCCGCACATTGCTGATGTTGTGCAGGGTGCGCGGCATCGGAATGGTCGAGGCGGCCTTGCCGGTGCGGATACGGAACACCCGGTCCTCCAGGCCCGAGCGGTTGGCGTAGTAGATCAGCGACATGCCGCGTTTCGGGTCGGTGGTGTAGACATGCTCGGAATCCCACTGCGGCAGGTGGAACTCGCTCTGCGGGTCGAAGAGTTCGAGGTAGGCGTCCCAGTCCTGGGCGTCGCACAGCTCGGACTTGCGATAGAAAAACTGCTCGATACGGTATTGCAGTTGCGCACTCATGTTCACACCTCACGCAGTTTCAGGGATTGTCTGGCCAGCCCGTCGAGGAGGAATTTCTGCCAGTTGCGGTGCTGGTTGACGTACAGCCCTTCGTGGGTGAATTCGGTGCCGGTCATGGCCGGCTGGATGCCGATGGCCTCGCTGTTGCGGGTCGGCCCGGTTGCCCAGCGGTGGCTGCCGCGGGAGATGTCGCTCCAGCGTTCCAGGCGGCCCTGGAAGCCGCGCTGGGCTTCGCGGAATTCCACCAGGTCGTCGGGGGTGCCCATGCCCGAGACGTTGAAGAAGTCCTCGAACTGGCGGATGCGGTTTTCCCGGTCGGCGTCGGATTCGCCCTTGACCCCGATGCACTGGCTGATGATCTCGGTCTTGTTCCAGGCCAGCGGGCGGATGATCCGCAGCTGCGAGCTGATCTGGTCGAGGAAGAACAGGCTCGGGTAGACGTTGAGGTTGCGCAGGCGGTGCATCATCCATTCGGCCTTTTCCTGGCCGTACTCCTCCACCAGCCGCGGCATGATGGTGGCGTAGCCGGAGCGCACCGAAGGGTTGGGCATGTCGCTGAACAGCACGCTGTGGCCGTTGTTGAAGGCGAACCAGCCGTCGTCGGTGTTGGCGTCGCCGGCGCCGAGCTTGCTGTAGTCGAGGGTGGCGCTGGCGCCGCCGTTTTCGCTGTTGACCTGCTGGCGGTGCTGCACCGTGGCCACGTAGTTGTAGTGCACGGTGCTCACGTGATAACCGTCGAGGCCGTTCTCGTTCTGCAGTTTCCAGTTGCCGTCGTAGGTGTAGGCGGACTTGCCGGGCAGGACTTCCAGTTCACCGGTGGGTGACTGGGCGACCATCATGTCGAAGAACACCTTTGCGTCGCCGAGGAAGTCCTCCAGGGAGTTGTCGGCGTGGACGTCGAGGCTGATGAAGACAAAGCCCTTGTAGCTGTCGATGCGGGCCTTCTTCAGGCCGCGGGTGGCCTTGTCGAAGTCTTCGGGATATTCCCCCGGCGCCTTGACCTTCACCAGGCGCCCGTCGCTTTTGTAGCACCAGGCATGGAACGGACAGGTGAAGGTGGACTGGTTGCCCTTGCCGACCCGGGTCAGGGTGGTGCCGCGGTGCTGGCAGGCGTTGATCAGCGCGTTGAGCCGGCCTTCGCCGTCGCGGGTGATGATCATCGGCTGGCGCCCGGCGCGCAGGGTGACGAAGTCGTGGTTGTTGGCCAGCTCGCTTTCGTGACAGGCGTAGATCCAGTTCTTCTCGAAGATCAGCTCCATCTCCAGGTCGAACAGCTCGGGTTCGGTGAACATGTCCCGGGCAATGCGGAATACGCCGTCGTCCGGACGAAAGTCCAGGCAGCCGTCGATGAAGCTTTTCCATTGTTCTGCGTTTCTTGCACCACTCATGAGTGATTACCTTTTTTATAGATGCGGTTTTATTCAGGCCAATCAGTGGGTGCATTAGAGGGAGTGCGGGGCAGGGGTGGCTATCCGCTTAGTCGGCCAAGGCCATCCATAAAATTGAATGGCGCTGAGGGCTTCTGTAGGAGCGAAGCTTGCTCGCGATAAAGGATCACGCGGTGCATCCGCCAAAGCGCGCCGTACCCATCGCGGGTAAGCCTCGCTCCTACGGGCGCGGGGGGTAACACCTGGGGGCTGAATACCCACGGCCTGCGCCCCAGGCGATCAACGGCTGCACTGCGATGTCGCGATGAGCTACTGTTTGGCGCAGTCTTGCGTGGGTTTTGCGTACCGGGTGGAGAGGCTCTATCCACTTAGTTGGCGATTGCTATCCAGTCGGTTGGCAGTGCCGGGCGGTGGCGCAAAACTTGCTCTTGCAGGTCAGGACTTCAAATCAGACGCGCCGTCAGAGCGCGCAAAAAAAATATTGCCGTGGGTGCGCCGTGATGAATAGCAAGGCTGATTCGCAGTTTCGCGATATTCGTATCGATCGCTACGACCTCGAGGGGGCGAGAAGCTGGATGTCCGGCATTTGCGGGCCACACCGGCTCGAGACCAGCACCCCCGAGCGCATCCGCTTTCACCACAGTGCCAACGTGTTCAAGTCGCGGGCCACGACCCTGGGCACCATCGAGTACGGCACCGACGTCACTATCGACATCGAAGACGCCGAGCATTTCAGCAGCTACAGCCTGAGCCTGCCACTGAGCGGCGATCAGGAGCTGAGCAAGGACGGCCGGCTGCTGCGTTCCAACCGCGACCAGGGGGTGATCATCGCGCCCAACGAAAGCCAGATGCTGGCGATCTCCGGCGACTGCCGCAAAGTCCAGGTGGTGATTACCCGGGCGGCCATGAGCGAAGCGCTGGAGGCTTTGCTGCAACGGCCACCGGAAGCGCCGCTGCGCTTCGAGGCGGTGATGGATGCGGTGGAAGGGGCCTCGGCGTCCTGGTGGCGCATGGCGCGCTATTTCATCGCCGAACTGGAGCGCAGCAGCGAGCTGTACGAACAGCTGGCCTTCACCCGCGACCTGGAAAGCTCATTGATCAAGGGCCTGATCCTCGCCCAACCGAACAACTACTCGGCGGAGCTGCGCGAGGTGCTGGAGGTCAAGTTGCCTCACTACCTGGTCCGCGCCCGCCAATACATTCACGCCAACGCCCGCGAACCGCTGTGCCTGGAGGACCTGGAAGCCGCCGCGGGGGTCTCGCGCTTCAAGCTGTTCGAGGCCTTCAAGAAGTATTTCGCCCTGTCGCCGATGGTCTACCTGAAGAAGTACCGGCTCAATGCGGTGCGCCAGGAGATCCTCGAACATGGCTCGGCGCGGACCATTTCCGAGATCGCCCTGGGCTGGGGCTTCAGCCATCTGGGGCGGTTCTCCGCCGAATACCGCAAGCTGTTTGGCGAGTCGCCCAGCACCACCCTGCAGCGCCACGATGCGCGGCGCCTGGGTGGTTTCTAGGGCTTACTTGCGCAGCACCAGGTCGAGCAGGCCGTCCTGTTCCTTGATTTTCTGCAGGACGATTTCCGAACGGATGTCAGTGACCCCGGACGTGCGGTTCAGGTGATTGACGATGAAATCCGAGAAGTGCTTGAGGTTGCGCGCCTGGACCCGCAGAACATAGTTGCTGGCGCCGGTGATCACATAGGCGGTCACCACTTCCGGCCACTGCTGGACCTTCTTGATAAAGGTCTCGTGCCAGTCCGCCACGTCCTGGCGCAGCGACACGTGGACGATGGCCTCCAGCTCGATCCCCAGGCGCTCGGCGTTGAGCACTGCGCGATAACCGCTGATGATGCCTTCGCCCTCCAGCAGACGCAGGCGCCGCAGGCAGGCCGAGGGCGAGAGGGCGACTTTCTCCGCCAGCTCCTGGTTGCTGATACGGCCGTCCTGTTGCAGGAAGTGCAGGATTCGCAGGTCTGTCGAGTCGAGAATCATGGTTGGCATTTATCCGCGTTTTTTTAAGTTGTAGTCGAATAATCTTCGAGGCTGTGCCGCTCTCATAGCGCATTTTGCACGAAAATTCTCCAGGGCTTCGTTCATTATTTCTTCACCGTGCAGCCGCCGATACCTCCCTCGGCATCGCGTGCGTTGCCGCATGCCATAGTGAAAACAGGACCTCCCATGACAACAAGAAACCACTGCCTGGCCCTCGACGCACAGGACCCGCTGGCGCCGCTGCGCAACCAGTTCGCGCTGCCCGACGGGGTGATCTATCTCGACGGCAACTCCCTCGGCGCGCGCCCGGTCGCGGCCCTGCAACGGGCGCAACAGGTGATTGCCGAGGAATGGGGCAATGGCCTGATCCGCAGCTGGAACACCGCCGGCTGGCGCGACCTGTCGCAGCGCCTCGGCGACCGCCTGGCCCGGCTGATCGGCGCCGATGCCAACGAAGTGGTGATCACCGATACCACCTCGATCAACCTGTTCAAGGTGCTTAGCGCGGCCTTGCGCGTGCAGGCGCTCAAGGCGCCGCAGCGGCGGGTGATCGTCAGCGAGAGCAGTAACTTTCCCACCGACCTGTACATCGCCGAAGGCCTGACCGAGATGCTGCAGCAGGGTTATTCCCTGCGCCTGGTGGACAGCCCCGAGGAGCTGCCCCTGGCCATTGGCGAAGACACCGCGGTGGTCATGCTCACCCACGTCAACTACAAGACCGGCTACATGCACGACATGCAGGCGGTGACCGCGCTGACTCACGAATGTGGCGCGCTGAGCCTGTGGGACCTGGCCCACTCCGCTGGCGCGGTGCCGGTGGACCTGAAGCAGGCCGGCGCCGACTACGCCATCGGCTGCACCTACAAGTACCTCAACGGTGGCCCGGGTTCCCAGGCCTTCGCCTGGGTTTCGCCGGCGCTCTGCGACCTGGTCAAGCAGCCGCTGTCCGGCTGGTTCGGCCATGCGCGGCAGTTCGACATGGAAGCGCAATACCGGCCGAGCAGCGGCATCGCCCGCTACCTGTGCGGCACCCAGCCGATCACTTCGCTGGCCATGGTCGAGTGCGGCCTGGAGATCTTCGAACAGACCGACATGGCCAGCCTGCGGCGCAAGTCCCTGGCCCTGACCGACCTGTTCATCGAACTGGTGGAGCAGCGCTGCGCGGCCCATGGCCTGAAGCTGGTCACCCCGCGCGAACACGACAAGCGCGGCAGCCATGTCAGCTTCGAACACCCCGAAGGTTATGCGGTGATCCAGGCCCTGATCGCCCGGGGCGTGATCGGCGACTACCGCGAACCGCGGATCATGCGCTTCGGTTTCACGCCGCTGTACACCCGCTTCAGCGAAGTCTGGGACGCGGTGCAGATCCTCGGTGAAATCCTCGACGAAAAGACCTGGGCCCAGCCGCAGTTCCAGATCCGCCACAGCGTGACCTGACCCGTAGCCGCTGCCGCAGGCTGCGATCGGCGGCGCAGCCGTCGCAAACCCGGAGGCCACGGTCTGCCTGATAGACCGCGGCGCCTGGAAGTGCGAGTCCTGCGGCCTCGAGCGCAGCCTGCGGCAGCGGCTACAGGGCGATACCAGAACCGGCCAGGGACGGCTCGCGACACCGATCAACGCGTGCAAACAATAATAAGAGGCTGATGAACGTGACCACGACCAACAAGGGTTTTGCAGCGATTTCCAATCGTGAACAGGGCTTGCGCCGCCAGCTCACGGCCGGGCAGATGAGCATGATCGCCATCGGCGGGGCGATCGGCACCGGGCTGTTCATGGGCAGCGCCTACGCCATCGGTTACGCCGGCCCCAGCGTGCTGCTCAGCTACGCCATCGGCGCGGTCATCACCCTGCTGCTGATGGGCTGCCTGGCGGAAATGACCGTGGCCCATTCCACCTCCGGCTCCTTCGGCGCCTATGCCGAGTTCTACATCAGCCCGCTGGCCGGGTTCCTGGTGCGCTACGCCTACTGGGCGGCCATCGTCCTGGCGGTCGGCGCCGAGGTCACGGCCATCGCCATGTACATGAAGTACTGGTTCGCCCACGTGCCGGAATGGGTGTGGATCGTCTCGTTCTCCAGCGTGCTGATCCTGCTCAACGCCATCAGCGTGAAAACCTTCGGCAACTTCGAGTACTGGTTCTCCACCATCAAGATCGCCGCCATCGTCGGCTTCATCATCCTCGCGGTGTACGTGGTGTTCGGCTCCGGCAATGCCGACTACGGCCTGCACAACTACAGCGCCCACGGCGGCTTTTTCCCCAACGGTGTGCAGGGCATGTGGATCGCGGTGATCGTCTCGATCTTCAGCTACCTGAGCGTGGAGATGATCGCAGTGGCCGCCGGCGAAGCCGAGGACCCGCAGCGGGCGGTGAAAAAGGCCTTTCGCGCGACCATGGTGCGGCTGGTGGTGTTCTACCTGCTGACCCTGGCGCTGATGCTGGCCATCGTGCCCTGGGTCCAGGCCGGCAAGGCGCAGAGCCCGTTCGTCACGGTGATGCAGACCATCGGCATTCCCGGCGCCACCGGGGTGATGAACTTCGTGATCCTGATCGCCGCGCTGTCGGCGATGAACAGCCAGCTGTACATCACCACGCGCATGATGTTCAGCCTGTCCCGTGGCGGTTATGCGCCCAAGTCCATGGGCGCCCTGAGCAAGAGCGGCATCCCGCTGAACGCCTTGCTGCTGTCCAGTTCGGGCATCGGCCTGGCGACCCTGATCAACGTGCTGTACCCGGAAAGCTCGTTCACCCTGATGATGGCGATCTCGATGTTCGGCGCGATCTTCACCTGGTTCATGATCTTTCTCACCCACTACTGCTTCCGCCGTTACCACCAGCGCCACGGCGAGCAGCAGCTGTCGTTCCGCATGCGCCTGTTCCCCTGGAGCACACTGCTGGGCCTGGTGCTGATGGGCGCGGTGATGATCACCACCTACTTCACCGAAGCCTTCAAGATGACCCTGGTGTTCGGCGTGCCGTTCCTGGCGATCCTGACCCTGGCGTACTGGCTGTTCTTCAGGAAATCCCGGGCGCCGGCAGGGGCGCTGTCCAAGGTCTGACTCAAAACCTGTAGGAGCGAAGCTTGCTCGCGATAGCGTTCGTCGCGACGCCGCAGTGGATGGCCGCTGCGCGGATTGCGAGCAATCGAGCGTCGACCGGCTGCTCCTACAGTTGGCTCAGGGTTTCCAGGAGGGCCTTGGCGTAGGCGGGCAACTGCTCGAAATTCCGGGCGCACAGCAGCAGCTTGCGTTGCGCCCAGGCCTCCATCAGCGGCAGCACTGTGAGCGATGCATCCGGCCCCCGGCGCTCGACGGCGGCCCGGGGCACCACCGACAGCCCGGCGCCCCGGGCGACCATGCGCATCACCCCATCGAAGCCGTCGGCGCGAATGCGGATCGGCATCCGCAGTCCCAGGTGCAAGGCCTGTTCTTCCAGGTACACGGCCAGGGCGCTGTGGGCGGCGAGGCCGACATAGTCGTGGTGCAGGCTGTCGCTGAAACTCACGGCCCGACCGTCCGCCAGCGGGTGCTGGGCGGGCAGGACCAGCACCAGCGGGTCGTCGCGAAAGGCCTGGGTCTGCAGGTCCTGGGTATCCACCGCGTCGGACACTATTCCCAGGTCCGCCGCGCCCTGGCGCAGGGCGTGGGTGATGCGCAGGCTGGGCAGTTCCTGCAGGTCGATATCCAGGTTGGGGTGGGCGCAGAGAAAGTCTGCCAGCGGCTCCGGCAGGTATTCGCTGAGCGCCGTGGTGTTGCACAACAGGCGCACCTGGCCTTTGACGCCCCGGGCGTATTCGGCCAGATCCTGCTGCAGGTGTTCGGCCTGTTGCAGCAGGCCGCGCGCATGCTGGGCCAGGGCCTTGCCAGCGGGTGTCGGGCTGACGCCACGGCGGCCACGCTGCAGGAACTCGGTGCCCAGGGAGGCCTCCATGGCGCGGATCCGCGCACTGGCCGCGGCCAGGGACAAATGGCTGCGGCTGGCGCCGGCGGTGATATTGCCGGCGTCGAGGATGTTCAGGTACAGGCGCAGGTCGGTCAGGTCGAAGTGCATGGGGCGGGTCCCTTGAAAGCGCCGCTGCGCGGCTATCGCGGGCAAGCCTCGCTCCTACAAGGACAGTGCAATACCTGTAGGAGCGAGGCTTGCCCGCGATAAGGCCATCACAGCCGCCGAAAATCCAGAGCCTCTCGCCAAGCAAGAGGCTGCCTCAGTATATGGCAGATTTTCAGCCCACCACCGCCGGCGCAGGATAGCGCCATGAACACTTCCCTCGCGTTTTACCAGAACCTCGGTTTGCTCCTGTCCCTGCTGGTGATCGGCACCTTTGTCCTGGCCGGCATGATCAAGGGCGTGATCGGCCTCGGCCTGCCGACCATCGCCATGGGCCTGCTCGGCCTGGCTATGGCGCCGACGCAGGCTGCGGCCTTGCTGATCATTCCGGCGACCCTGACCAATGTCTGGCAACTGGCGTTCGGCGGGCACCTGTGGGCTTTGCTCAAGCGGTTGTGGCCGATGCTGCTGGCGATCTTTATCGGCACCGGCCTGGGCAGCCTGTGGCTGGGGATCGACGGTGGGCGCTGGGTGGTGCGGGCGCTGGGAGCTGCGTTATTGCTCTATGCCCTGAGCGGATTGCTGCTGCCGACCCTGCGGCTGCGGCCGCGAATGGAAACCTGGCTGGGCCCGGCCTGTGGCCTGGTGACGGGGGTCATCACCTCGGCCACCGGGGTGTTCGTGATTCCGGCGGTGCCTTATCTGCAAGCCTTGGGCTTGCACAAGGATGAGCTGGTGCAGGCCCTGGGGCTGTCGTTCACCGTCTCGACCCTGGCCCTGGCAGCCGGCCTGTACTGGCGCGGCGCCCTGGGCGGCGGCGAACTCAGCGCCTCGCTGCTGGCGCTGATCCCGGCCCTGCTCGGCATGTGGCTGGGCCAGGCGTTGCGCCAGCGCATCAGCGCCGTGCTGTTCAAGCGGGTGTTCTTTTGTGGCCTTGGGTTACTCGGCGGCCACCTATTAATCAACGGCTAGCAGACGACAGGCTGAGCATATCGATGCGGCGGATATCGAAGTCCCGTTCCAGGTAATCCATGCGCTTGTCGAAGAACGCCTTCATGTGCGGCAGGTTGGAGTGCACGTCCAGGTGCGCCTGGGATTCCCAGATCTCATAGAAGATGAACAGGCTTGGGTCCTGCTGGTCGCGCAGCATGTGGTACTCGATGCAGCCGGGCTCGGCGCGGCTCGGCTCGACATAGGCGCGAAACAGCGCCTCGAAGGCCTCGGACATTTCCGGGCGGGTCTTGGCGTGGAGGATAAAACCGTGCTGTGCGGACATGCTGCGTTCCTGGGTAAGGGTGTTTTAAAAATTCTACGACACGAATCCGCCGCCTATTCGTGCGTATTGGTCAAATGTTTTTTGCCTGGACCGCGCTTATTCATATCGTCTTTCGACGATATTCTCCGCCCCATCGTTTTTAATCTTCTCGACCCGGCCTTGCAGCGCAGCGCCAAAGGGTTGTTCCTGATGAGGCTGGATCATGAAAAAAGTACTGTTGCTCAACGGTGGCAAGAAGTTCGCCCACTCCGACGGCCGCTACAACGCGACCCTGCATGAAACCGCGGTGGCGGTGCTGGACCGTGGTGGCGTGGACGTGAAAGTCACCCACATCGACGAGGGCTACGACATTAAAGAAGAAGTGGCCAAGTTCCTCTGGGCCGACGTGATCGTCTACCAGATGCCGGGCTGGTGGATGGGCGCGCCCTGGACCGTGAAAAAGTACATCGACGAAGTCTTCACCGAGGGCCACGGCAGCCTCTACGCCAGCGACGGCCGTACCCGCTCCGACGCCTCGCAGAAATACGGCAGCGGCGGCCTGATCCACGACAAGCAGTACATGCTGTCGCTGACCTGGAACGCTCCGCAGCAAGCCTTCGACGACCCGACCGACTTCTTCGAAGCCAAGGGCGTGGATGCGGTGTACTTCCCGTTCCACAAGGCCAACCAGTTCCTCGGCATGCGCGGCCTGCCGACCTTCCTCTGCGTCGATGTGATGAAGCGCCCGAACATCGAAGCCGATGTGCAGCGTTACGAAGAACACCTCAAGGCGGTGTTCAACCTCCCCGCGTAAATCCGGCTACTATCGGTGGCGTGCCACAAGCCCGACACAGGATGTAGCCGCTGCCGTAGGCTGCGATCGCCACCGAAGGGGGCGCAAGGTCGTGAGATCGTTGAAGGCCTTCGGCCTTATCGCAGCCTGCGGCAGCGGCTACAGGCGCCCAACCGAGATAGAGGACTTACGTGAAAGCCAGATCCGACGAACTCCAGATCTTCGTCTGCGTCATCGAGTGCGGTTCGATTTCCGCGGCGGCCGAGCAGGTCGGGCAGACGCCGTCGGCGGTCAGCCGCACCCTGTCGCGCCTGGAAGCCAAGCTCGATACCACACTGATCAACCGCACCACGCGGCGCATGGACCTGACCGAAGAGGGCAAGTACTTCTTCGAGCAGGCCAAGCTGATCCTCGACCAGATGGACGAGCTCGAAGAACGCCTGTCGTCCCGCCAGCAAACACCATCCGGGCGCTTGCGGATCAACGCCGCCTCGCCGTTCATGCTGCACGCCATCGTGCCCTACATCGCCGAGTTCCGTAGCCTGTACCCGGACATCCAGCTGGAGCTCAACAGCAACGACCTGATCATCGACCTGCTGGAACAGAGCACCGATATCGCGATCCGCATCGGCACCCTGGCGGACTCGACCCTGCATGCGCGTTCGCTCGGTTGCAGCCCGCTGCACATCCTCGCCAGCCCCGCCTACCTGAAGCAGCACGGCACACCCGCCACCGTGGCTGAGCTGAGCGAACATACCCTGCTGGGCTTCACCCAGACCGAAACCCTCAACCACTGGCCGCTGCGCCATGTGCACGGCGACCGCTGGCCGATCCAGCCGGGCATCAGCGCCTCCAGCGGTGAGACGGTGCGTCACCTGGCGCTGGAAGGGCAGGGCATCGCCTGCCTGTCGCACTTCATGACCATCGACGACATCCGCGCCGGGCGCCTCACGCCGATCCTCGCCCAGTTCAACAGCGGCTATCGCCAGCCGATCAACGCCGTGTACTACCGCAACTCGCAGCTGGCCCTGCGTATCCAGTGCTTCCTCGACTTTATCCAGGGCAAGCTGGCCGATTACGCCAACCCGCTGTTCGAAGGCTGAGGCCTTGTCCCTGTAGGAGCCGGCTGCCGGCGATAGGGCCGGGCGCCTTGCACCGCCCGGGCAGGCGCCGTCGCTGGCAAGCCAGCTCCTACACAGGTCAATTCCCGTGGGAAGGCTGATCCCTGATTCGTGATCCCTGCGCAAGAGTGATTTGGGCCAGCCTGCCTGTTTCGGCAGGAGTCGCCCGCCGATACTGGCGCCATCACTTATCCACCCAGGGAGTTTCTCCATGAATGTATTCGTCACCGGCGCCGCGGGTTTTATCGGTGGTTCCATCGCCACCGGCCTGGTCCGGGCCGGCCATCAAGTCACCGGCCTGGTGCGCAGCGCCGAACAGGCCGCCGAACTCACTGCCCTGGGCATCAAGCCGGTGCTCGGCAGCCTGGACGGCAGCGCCGTGCTGACCGAGCAGGCCCGCGCCGCCGATGCGGTGATCAACGCCGCCAGCAGCGACCATCGTGGCGCGGTGGAGGTCCTGCTCGCAGCCCTCAAGGGCTCGAACAAGGTCTTCCTGCACACCAGCGGTTCGAGCATCGTTGGCGACGCTTCGGGCGGCAAGGCCAGCGACGTCATCTACTATGAAGACCAGTTGCCGGAGCCGACTGTCGACAAGGCCGCGCGTGTGGCCATCGACAACCTGGTGCTGGCCGCGGCCAGGGACGGGGTCAACTCGGCGGTGCTCTGCAACACCCTGATCTACGGCCACAGCCTCGGGGTGAAACGCGACAGCGTGCAGCTGCCGCGGCTGCTCAAGCAGGCGCGCAACAGCGGCGTGGTGCGGCATGTCGGGCCGGGGCAGAACATCTGGTCCAACGTGCATATCGAAGACGTGGTGGCGCTGTACCTGCTGGCGCTGACCTGCAACATTGCGGGCACCTTCTACTTCGTCGAAAGCGGTGAGGCCTCGTTCATCGACATGACCACCGCCATGGCCCAGGCCCTGCACCTCGCTGCCCCGCAAGACTGGCCGCTGGCCCAGGCCGAAGCCGAGTGGGGCTATGAAATGGCCAACTACGGCCTGGGCTCCAACAGCCGCGTACGCGGCAAGAACGCCCGCGAACTGCTGGGCTGGGTACCGCGGCGCACCTCGGTGCTGGAGTGGATTCGCAACGAGATGGTCTGACCCGCTATCCCTGTAGCCGCTGTTGAGCGCCAGCGAGGCTGCGCTCGGCGGCGCAGCCGTCGTAAATCGGCTGGCGCGTTTTTCCAGGCAGTTCGCGGGTTCAGGTTTTGCGGCAACTGCGTTGCCGATCGCAGCCTCGCAGGCTCGGCAGCGGCTACACGGGCAGCGTGATCCTGTAGCCGCTGTCGCAGGCTCGGGCCGCGTTCGGACGATCGACCGGTACGGTCGTGACGACCTCAAGCGCGGCACCGTAGCTACCGTCACTCTTCCCCTCGCCAGACGGCCGCTTCAAGCGGCCGTTTTTATTTGCCGATTGCTCCACCCTCGATCTTGCCCCTATCGTTCGACCTGCCAAAAACAATAAAAGGACGGACCTTATGCGCATTGTTCTGTTTAAGACCTTGGCTCTGACAGCGGCCATCGCCGCCAGCTCGCCGGCTTTCGCCGCGCTGCTGGAAGGGGGCGCGGTCGCCGCGCCGAACCAGTATGGCGCCGACGTCGCGGCGCAGATTCTGAAGAAGGGCGGTAACGCGGTGGATGCCGCGGTCGCCACCGCCTTCACCCTGGCGGTGACCTACCCCGAGGCCGGCAACATTGGTGGCGGTGGTTTTATGACCCTGTTCATCGACGGCAAACCCTACTTCCTCGACTACCGCGAAACCGCGCCCAAGGCCG
Organism: Pseudomonas sp. GW460-12-10-14-TSB1; assembly: GCF_017349775.1. Lineage (NCBI taxonomy): Bacteria > Pseudomonadati > Pseudomonadota > Gammaproteobacteria > Pseudomonadales > Pseudomonadaceae > Pseudomonas > Pseudomonas sp. GW460-12-10-14-TSB1. The sequence continues at coordinate 167,850 of NZ_JACNAC010000005.1, read as the reverse complement.
CGACCCGCGACATGTACCTGAACGAAAAAGGCGAGGTCATCGAGAACCTCAGCCTGGTCGGCGCGCGCGCCGCGGGGGTGCCGGGCACGGTGATGGGCCTGTGGGAAGCGCACAAGAAGTTCGGCAAGCTGCCCTGGAGCGAGCTGATCACCCCGGCGGTGGGCTATGCGAAAAACGGCTTCAAGGTCGCCGACAAGCAGTACCAGTACCGCGAGGACGCGCTGAAGCTGTTCAAGGACAGCACCAACTTCGGCGACTATTTCGGCAGCATGAAAGCCGGCGAAACCTTCCGCCAGCCGGAACTGGCTGCGACCCTGGAGCGCATCGCCGACCAGGGCGTCAAGGATTTCTACGAAGGCAAGACCGCCGACCTGCTGGTGGCGCAGATGCAGGCCGACAAAGGCCTGATCACCAAGCAGGACCTGCAGGACTACAAGGTCGCCTGGCGTGAGCCGCTACAGGTCAACTGGCGCGGCAACACCCTGTACACCGCGCCGCCGCCCAGCTCCGGCGGTGTGGCCCTGGCGCAGTTGATGACCATCAAGGAAGAGCGCACGGCGGACTTCAAGGGCGTCGAGCTGAACTCGGCCAAGTACATCCACCTGCTGGCGGAAATCGAAAAACGCGTGTTCGCCGACCGCGCCGATTACCTCGGCGACCCGGCGTTCTCCGAGGTGCCGGTCAAGCAGCTGACCGACCCGGCCTACCTGAAAAAACGCGCCGCCGAGATCAACCCGACGGCCATCTCGCCCACCGAAAAAGTCCGCCCGGGCCTGGAGCGGCACCAGACCACCCACTTCTCCATCGTCGACGCCGATGGCAACGCGGTGAGCAATACCTACACCCTCAACTGGGACTACGGCAGCGGTGTGGTGGTCAAGGGCGCGGGGTTCCTGCTCAACGACGAAATGGACGACTTCAGCGCCAAGCCCGGGGTGGCCAACGCCTTTGGCGTGGTCGGCGGCGATGCCAACGCCATCGCGCCGGGCAAGCGCATGCTGTCGTCCATGAGCCCGAGCCTGGTGACCCGCGACGGCAAGGTCACCCTGGTGCTGGGCACGCCAGGCGGGTCGCGGATCTTCACCTCGATCTTCCAGGTGCTGAACAACCTCTACGACTTCAACCTGCCGCTGGAAAAAGCCGTGGCCGCGCAGCGTGTGCATCACCAGTTGCTGCCCAAGGACACCATCTACTACGACGCCTACGCACCGCTCAGCGGCAAGGTCGCCGACGAGCTGAAAGCCATGGGCTACACCCTGGAAGACCAGGGCTGGGAGATGGGCGATATCCAGGCGATCCGGGTCACCGGCAGCCAGCTGGAAACGGCCTCCGACCCGCGCGGGCGCGGCGTGGGCAAAGTCGTCAAATAACCCTTCGATCACGAGCAAGCTTCTGTAGGAGCGAAGCTTGCTCGCGATTATCGGGGCCCCGCGGTGTGTCAGAAACGACGCCATCGCGGGCAAGCCTCGCTCCTACAGAACCGCACTCAACCTTCACCTCTCCCCCCAGAAGCTCTATCTCTTCCGCTACAGCGGATGAAAATACCCCTCGCCGATTTTCATTATTCGCGACACGACTTGTCTGTCCGCGACAAAGCTTGTCTCTATACGAAAGTTACTTTCATGCGGTTTGAAAATCCGGTCACGAAATGATTTATGAGTTTCACAAGCATTCGACGTGACCCTTTTTCGAGGAGTACCGCATGACACCTGCATTGGGCTACTGGCTGCTGGGCTATGCCGCCATCGCCATCATCGCGCTGATCGTCCTGATCGCGCGTTACCGGATCAACCCGTTCATTGTCATCACCCTGGTCTCGGTGGGCCTGGCGCTGATGGCCGGGATGCCGCCGTCCGGCGTGGTCGGGGCCTACGAGGCGGGTGTTGGCAAAACCCTCGGGCACATCGCCCTGGTGGTGGCCCTAGGCACCATGCTCGGCAAGATGATGGCCGAGTCCGGTGGCGCGGAGCAGGTGGCACGGACCCTGATCGACCGTTTCGGCGAGCGCAACGCGCACTGGGCGATGGTCTGCATCGCCTTCCTGGTGGGCCTGCCGCTGTTCTTCGAGGTCGGTTTCGTGTTGCTGGTGCCGATCGCCTTCACCGTGGCGAAGCGTGTCGGCGTGTCGATCCTGATGGTCGGCCTGCCGATGGTCGCCGGCCTGTCGGTGGTGCATGCCCTGGTGCCGCCGCACCCGGCGGCGATGCTGGCGGTGCAGGCCTATCAGGCGTCGGTGGGGCAGACCCTGCTGTACGCGATCCTGATCGGCATTCCCACGGCGATCATCGCCGGCCCCGTGTATGCCAAATTCATCGTGCCGCGCATCCAGCTGCCGGCGGAGAACCCGCTGGCGCGCCAGTTCCTCGACCGTGAGCCGCGCACCCGCCTGCCCAGTTTTTCGATCACCATGGCCACCATTCTGTTGCCGGTGGTGCTGATGCTGATCGGCGGCTGGGCCAACCTGATTTCCACCCCGGGCAGCGGCCTCAACCAGTTCCTGCTGTTTATCGGCAACTCGGTGATCGCCCTGTTGCTGGCGACCCTGCTGAGCTTCTGGACCCTCGGCCTGGCCCAGGGCTTCAACCGCGAATCGATCCTCAGGTTCACCAACGAATGCCTGGCGCCGACCGCCAGCATCACCCTGCTGGTGGGCGCCGGTGGTGGCCTCAACCGGATCCTGGTGGACGCCGGGGTCACCGACCAGATCGTCGGCCTGGCCCATGAGTTCCAGCTGTCGCCGCTGCTGATGGGCTGGTTGTTTGCCGCGCTGATGCGCATCGCCACCGGCTCGGCCACCGTGGCCATGACCACCGCCTCGGGCGTGGTGGCGCCGGTGGCCATCGGCCTGGGTTACCCCCATCCGGAACTGTTGGTGCTGGCCACCGGCGCCGGCTCGGTGATCTTTTCCCACGTCAACGACGGCGGCTTTTGGCTGATCAAGGAATACTTCAATATGACCGTGACCCAGACCTTCAAGACCTGGACGGTGCTGGAGACCCTGATCTCGGTGGTCGCCTTCGCCCTGACCGTCGGTCTTGCCCAACTGCTTTGAGCCCAGGTGCCGCCCATGGACATCCTCTACCAGATCCGCTCCCGCCAGGATTCCTTCAGCGCCGGCGAAGGCCGCATCGCCCGCTTGATGCTGGATGACGTCGGTTTCGCCGCCTCGGCCAGCCTGGAAGAACTGGCGCAGCAGGCGGAAGTCAGCGCCGCCACCCTGTCGCGTTTTGCCCGCAGCGTGGGCTGTCGCGACCTGCGCGACCTGCGCCTGCAACTGGCCCAGGCCAGCGGGGTTGGCAGCCGCTTTCTCGATCCAGCGGACGCGCCGGAGCAGTCGGGGTTCTACCGGCAGATCGTCGGCGATATTGAGTCGACCCTGCACCAGCACCTGGCGGGGTTCGACGAGTCGCGCTTTGGCGACGCGGTGCGCTTGCTGGGCAAGGCGCAGATGATCCACGCCTTCGGCATGGGCGGCTGTTCCACCTTGTGCAGCGACGAATTGCAGGTGCGCCTGGTGCGCCTCGGCTATCCCATCGCCGCCTGCCACGACCCGGTGATGATGCGGGTGACCGCCGCGGCTTTGGGCCCGCAACACGCGCTGATCGCCTGCTCCCTGACCGGCATCACCCCCGAATTGCTGGAGACCGTCGAACTGGCCCGCAGCTACGGCGCCAGCGTGCTCGCCATCACCCTGGCCGACTCGCCGCTGGCGCAGCTGGCGAACGTGCTGCTGCCGCTGCAAAGCGCCGAGACCTCCTTTATCTACAAACCCACGGCCGCGCGCTACGGCATGTTGCTGGCCATCGATGTACTGGCCACCGAGCTGGCGCTGGCCCTGCCCGAAGACAACCAGGAACGCCTGCGCCGGATCAAACTGGCCCTGGACGATTACCGCGGTGGTGACGATTGCCTGCCGCTGGGAGACTGACATGCTTTACGACACCCTGATCCGCAACGCCCTGGTGATCGACGGCAGCGACCGCCCGGCTTACCCCGCCGATGTCGCCCTGCTCGATGGCCGCATCGCCCGCATCGGCGACCTGCAAGGCGCCCGCGCCAGCGAAGAAATCGACGCCGCCGGGCAGGTGCTGGCCCCCGGCTTTATCGATGTGCACACCCACGACGACACCGTGGTGATCCGCCAGCCGCAGATGCTGCCCAAGCTCAGCCAGGGCGTGACCACGGTGATCGTCGGCAACTGCGGCATCAGCGCCTCGCCGGTGAGTCTGCGCGCCGAACCACCGGACCCGATGAACCTGCTGGGCAGCCAGGCGGCCTTCGTCTACCCGCGATTTCGCGACTACCGCGACGCGGTGGACGCCGCGCAACCGGCGGTCAATGTGGCGGCGCTGATCGGCCACACGGCGCTGCGCAGCAACCATCTGGACGACCTGTATCGCACCGCTACGGCCGAGGAAATCGCTGCCATGCGCGAGCAACTGCGCGCCAGCCTGGAAGACGGTGCCCTGGGCTTATCCACCGGCCTGGCCTACGCCAGCGCCTTCTCGGCCGAGACCGACGAGGTGCTGCAACTGGCCGAGGAACTGAGCGCCTTCGGCGCGGTGTACACCACCCACCTGCGCAGTGAATTCGAGCCGGTGCTGGAGGCCATGGACGAGGCGTTCCTGATTGGCCGCCACGCCAAGGCGCCGGTGATCATTTCCCACCTCAAATGCGCGGGGGCGGGTAACTGGGGGCGCAGTCCGCAGTTGCTGGCGTCCTTGGAGCAGGCGGCGAAAGACCATCCGGTGGGCTGCGACTGCTACCCCTACGCGGCCAGTTCCTCGACCCTCGACCTCAAGCAGGTCACCGACGCCTTTCGCATCACCATCACCTGGTCCACCCCGCACCCGGAACTGGGTGGCCGCGACCTGATAGACATCGCCATCGAGTGGGGCACGACCCTGGTTGAGGCCGCGCGACGCCTGCAACCGGCCGGCGCGGTGTACTACGGCATGGACGAAGCCGATGTGCGGCGCATCCTTTCCCACCCGCTGTCGATGATCGGTTCCGACGGTCTGCCGGAAGACCCGTTCCCCCATCCACGGTTGTGGGGCGCCTTTCCGCGGGTGCTCGGGCACTTCAGCCGCGACCTCGGCCTGTTCCCGCTGCACACCGCCGTGCACAAGATGACCGGGCTGTCGGCGGCGCGCTTCGGCCTCAAGCAGCGTGGCGAAATCCGCGAAGGCTACTGGGCCGACCTGGTGCTGTTCGACCCGGCGCGGGTCCGCGATGTCGCTGACTTCAAAAGCCCGCAACAGGCTGCCGAGGGGATCGAGGGCGTATGGGTCAACGGCGTGCGCAGCTATGCCGAAGGCCAGGCCAACGGCCGCAGGCAAGGGCGCTTCCTGGCGCGGGAAGGGGACTTGCGCGAAGGGTTCAACGGCTGAAGGCGCGCGGCGCCGAATAGGTGAACGCCGTCACAGTGATGGCCTGATGATATTAAAGAAAGCCTTGGCCTAGCCGAAGTGCTGACATCCACCTGCTATACCGTGGACATCTTTCATCAGGGAGTCGCGCAATGAGCTTTGGCAAAACCACCCCCATCCTGCGGATCTTCGACGAGGCCAAGGCGCGGGAGTTCTATATCGACTTCCTGGGCTTCACGCTCGATTGGCAGCACCGCTTCGAAGACAACTTCCCGCTGTATATGCAGGTGTCGCGTGGGGAGTGCGTGCTGCACCTGTCGGAGCACCATGGCGACAGCACGCCGGGCTCCGCGTTGCGCATCGAGACCGACGAGCTGGAGGCCTTCCAACAGCAGTTGCTGGCCAAGGATTACCGCTTCGCCCACCCGCAGATCCAGGCCATGCCCTGGGGCAGCCAGGACATGACGGTGCTCGATCCGTTCGGCAATCGGCTGGTGTTCACCAACGCCATTTGCGTGTAGTTCGAAGGCCCTATCGCGGGCAAGCCTCGCTCCTACAGAAGAGCACTGCGTACTTTGTAGGAGCGAGGCTTGCCCGCGATAGGGCCCGTAAGAACACCCACGACCCTCACTTGCCGCGCTGCCGAAACTCCCCCGGCGTCATCCCGGTCCGCCCCTTGAACGTGCGGTGAAACGAGCGCGGTTCGGTAAAGCCCAGGTAATAGGAAATGTCCTGGATCGGCAGGTCGCTGTGCAGCAGGTAATGCTCGGCCAGTTCCTGGCGCAGGTCGTCGAGGATCTGCTGGTAGGAGGTGCCGGCCTGCTGCAACTGGCGCTGCATGGTGCGCGGCGACATTGCCAGCAGATCGGCCACCTGTTCCTTGCGCGGCAAACCTTCCTTGAGCAACTGCCGCAGGGCGTTCTTCACCTGCAGCGCCAACGGTGCCTCTTCCAGCGACGCCATCAGGCTCATGGCGTGCTCTTCCAGGGTTCGCAGCAGCTGGGCGTCGGCCTGGCGCAACGGCAGTTGCAGGTAACTCAGCGGTGCCAGCAAGGCCGAGCAGCTTTGTTCGAACAGCACCGGGCAAGCAAAAAACGCTTCGTATTGTTCCAGTGTGGTACCGGCTGGCAGCGGGTGTTCGAACCACACGGCGCTCGGTGAGAGCTGGGTGTCGGCAATCCAGCGGGCATAAAGCAGCCAGGAGGCGAGCACGTTTTCCACCAGCTGGCGGCGAGTGTCGGAGGTCGGCAGGCGGCAGCTCCAGATCAGGCGGACCTGCTCCTCGGCCATCTCGATGCGGCTCACCCCCATGTCGCCTACCAGTTTCTCGAACGGCATGATCCGGCTCATGGCTTCGCCCAGTGTGGCACAGTTCATGGTGATGTAGCCGAGCACGCTCCAGGAGTTGGGCAGCACGTAGCGGGCGGCGTTGAGGCCGAACAGCGGGTCGCCGGAGTGTTGGCAGAAATACCCCAGCAGGCGTTCGTGGACCTCGACGGGCAGGCGCAGGCTGTTGTCGTTCAGTTGTTCGGCGGCAAGGCCCGCGGCCTGCAGCGCGGGGGCTGTTGGCAGGCCGAGGTGTTCGGCGTGGCGCAGGTATTTGAGCAGCGGTGGGACCGAGGTGTAACCAAGGGGCTGCATGGTGGGGTTCCTGGCGGTGGACGCGCTTTTTGAGGGTAAAGGTAATGGGCCGGGACCGTGGGTGCAACGCTGGTCTTGCGGCCACGGCGGGTGGACGTCCGATTGTCCGCGATGGCGGTCGGTTCTGCGGTCACAGGCGGCGATGGGTTCAAGACTGTCGGCCGATGGCCGATCTGTGAAGGGTGGGCATGCGGCAGGGATTGACCCACTTATGGGGGCGATGGCTCCCTTCATCCTTCAAGGAACGGAATTCAACGATGAATGCACCCATGGTGTGGCCGGAGGTTTTTCTCGGGGCTTTTGCTGCGATCAGCGAGCGCATGGCGCAGGTATTGGAGCTGAGCGATTGCCGGGAGCACTGGATTCAGGCGGAACTCAGCCTGTATGCCTGGCAGCAGGGTTATCCGGATATCTGGACCGGCGGCAACGCCGGTGGACGCACGAAAGTCGACCTGTACACGGAAGATCTCGACATGGCGGCCGAGGTGAAATGCCTGGGGGATGTGTCTTTTGCCAAGTGCCTGATGGGCAAGGGGATGGGCGAGACCCGATCCGTTCTTCGAGAGGATGGCGATGGGCGACTCTGGTTTCCGCAGGTTGATCCGGATGAGTCCGTTGAGTGGTCGGTGTTTGCGGATCTGCGCCGTTTGCAACGGATGGTGGGGGTTCGGAATAAGTTTCTTGTTCTGGTGATTGCCAGGAACTACGTGGCTAAGACGGAGATGGGGGAGACGCTGCAGCGGCTTCGTCTATCGGAAGAGGAGTGGTCGGTTGAGTTGGAGAAAAATGTCACCGTGCGGATCTGGCGTATCGAGTAACTCAGGTACAGCGTGCTTCTGTAGGAGCGAGGCTTGCTCGCGATAGCGGTGGTTCTGGCGCTGCATTTTTTGGATGGTGTACATATCCGTTCCTGCGGTAACGGCCACTTATGGTTTCGCCCTTACGGCGAGTCCCTTTTTACAAACGCCTAAAAAGGAACCAAAAACGCTTGCCCCTGCGTACGGCCTTCGCTGCGCTCAGGTTCCCTCGCTCCGGCGTCCATCAGGGGGCATCGACTCCGGTCGGCTTCGCTTCGACCTCCATACGATGTCCTCGACTGCGTCGAGGGGCGCTGCGCGCCATCCCCCTGATGAACACCTCCACTCGGCCTCCCGATGGGGCGGGTAGATCAAAAGCAAGATCAAAAGCCAAAGCCAAAGCCGGGCGCGACCTGCTGGTCGGCGCTGAACCCTGTAGCCGCTGCCGAGCCTGCGAGGCTGCGATCGACCCCGAAGGGGGCGCAAAGTTTGGAGACCGCTGGAGGACCTTCGGTCCTATCGCAGCCTGCGGCAGCGGCTACAGGGAGGGTGTTTGTAGTGATTGTTTCGTGTGGCGCGTACGGTTTTTCTCTTTGATTTGTAGGGCGTTTCCGAGAGAATCGCCGGGTTACATTTCAGTGGTTTTGGCGTCTTGTGCCTGCTGAATGTTCGGGGCTAGGCTGCCCCGGTCGCTGCAAAATCAGCGACTGGGTTTGGTAGCCCGAACGATCTTCAGGCGCATAGAGCGTCGCTATTCCTTTGGCAGATATTCATTCTGCTGTTGCGTTATGGCGGCTGTGCGCAGGGCACCTTGTGTGCGCTGGGTTCCTGGAGTCCCGGTCTACCAACCTGTGTACAGCCGCCACCCTTTCGTTTGGTAGCGATTCGTGGCGGCACCCACTTCTCCAGGAGTTGTGCCATGAAAAAAGTCGTTCCTGATCCGCCCATTCACCCTGCATCAAAAAAGGCTGCCTGGGTGTCTATGGCAGTTGCGTGCGAGAGGTCTACGGATCTGCCAGGTTTGCTTCTTCCTGGTCTTGCAGACTCGCATGCCGCTGCCACCTACTCTCTGCGTGACGTTGGCTATCGCCGTGGAAGAGGGGGCCTTGGATCATGAAGAAAATCATTTCCGAGTCTCTTATCCCTCAACCCAGTCGCGCCCTGATCACTGAGCTGGAGTCCCCCAATCGCTCCCTGCTCGACGCTTTGCAAGACAACGCGTCCGGTCATCCTTTGCATCAGGCGTTGGTTGAAACCGGCAGTACGTCTTTCGGTTGTCGCGACGGTAACGGTCGGCCGTTGTTTGCGGTGCGTGCCGGGGTCAGTGCCGAGGAGGCGTTGTTGCATGTGTCGTTATTGCTCAAGTGCGCCGAGGAGACGGCGGATGAGATCACCAGTGCCAGCGGCATCGAGCGTGGCCTGATCTGGTCGATGATCCATTCGGTGGAGATGGCGCGGGCGGTGGTGGATGCGTTGTTGGATGGAACGGGCCGGCGGCGGGATGTAGAGGTGGGTTGAGGGCGGTCTACTACAAGTACGCTCGCTCCTACATGGGGTCATACATTCCTGGAGGAGCGAGCATCAGATCGCCTGGATGACGCTTTTTGTCGTGCAAGGCGCAGTCTTAAGGTGAGGCTCTTCTCTTTCTTTCGTAAGGCATTTCCGAGAAGCTCCGGGCCGCTTGCGTCCGGGGTGGGGGCTGTCTAGCCTCGGGTGTCGCTGGTTTTTCAGTGATCGGGTTTAGCTGCTCGCTTCCAAGTCACGCCGGTATCGCTGTCAGCTCAACCCATCTTTCTCGGTTGCTGTTATGGCGGCTGTGCGTGGGGCGCCTTCGGGTGCGCCGGGATTCTTGGCCCGGTCTGCTAACCCGCGTACAGCTGCCACCCTCATTTGCAACGAAGAGACGTTGTTGCATGTGTCGATCCTGCTAAAGGCAGCTGAAGAGGTTTCCGATGAAATTACCGAGCGTGCCAGCGGCATCGAGCGTGGCTTGATCTGGTCGATGATCCATTCGGTGGAGATGGCGCGGGCGGTGGTGGATGCGTTGCTGGATGGCGCGGGCCGGCAGGGGGTGTTGCGGGAGGGGTGATTGCGCGGTGGCGATGGGGGCCCACTTCCTTGTGGGCGCCTCGTTTTTCCCGTGGTGGGAAGGCGAGGGTCAGACGCGGAAGTGGCTGACCATCATTTGCAGCTGGTTGCCCAGGCGGGCCAGTTCGACGCTGGAGGCGGCGGTTTCATCGCTGGCGGCGGCGGTCTGTTCCGAGACGTCGCGCACGTTGATGATGCTGCGGCTGATTTCCTCGGCCACGGCGCTCTGTTCTTCGGCAGCGGCGGCGATCTGCTGGTTCATCGACTGGATGTTCGACACCGTGCGGGTGATGTTCTCCAGGGAGGCACCGGCCTTGCGGGTCAGGTCGACGCTGCTGTCGGTCAGGCTGCGGCTGTTGTTCATCACCAGGGCCACTTGCTGGGTGCCGTTCTGCAGGCCGGCCACCAGGCCTTCGATTTCCTCGGTGGATTTCTGCGTGCGTTGCGCCAGGGCACGGACTTCGTCGGCGACCACGGCGAAACCACGACCGGCTTCACCGGCGCGGGCGGCTTCGATGGCGGCGTTCAGGGCCAGCAGGTTGGTCTGTTCGGCCACGGCCTTGATCACGTCCATGACGCTGCCGATCTTCTGGCTTTCCTGTTGCAGCACGGTCATGGCGTCGGTGGAGCGCACCACTTCGCTGGCCAGGCGTTCGATCTGGGCGATGGCTTCGGCCACCACCTTGTCGCCTTCGCGGGCTTCGCCGTCGGCGGCGGAGGCGGCTTGCGAGGCTTCTTCGGCGTTGCGCGCGACTTCCTGCACGGTGGCGGTCATCTCGTGCATGGCGGTGGCCACCTGGTCGGTCTCGATCTTCTGGCTGTTGACCCCGGCGCTGGTTTCTTCGGTCACCGCCGACAGTTCTTCGGCGGCGCTGGCGATCTGGGTCACGCCGTCGCGGATGCCGCCGATCAGTTCGCGCAGGGTCACGCCCATGCGGCCGATGCCTTGTTGCAGCACACCGAGCTCGTCGCGGCGGGTGACGCGCACGTCCTGGGTCAGGTCGCCGGAAGCGATGCGCTCGACCACGGTCATGGTTTCACGCAGCGGACGGGTGATCTGGCGGGTGATGACCACCGCGGCCAGGATGCCCACCAGCAGCGCCAGCAGGGTGCTGATCATTTGCAGGCTGCGGGCCTGGACGCTTTCTTCGTCGCGGCGGTCGAGCTGGAACTGGTACAGCTCTTCGCTCTGGCTGACGATCAGGGCGCCTTGTTCGGTCATTTCCTTGCGCGCCTGGCCGGCTTCGCCGACGGCGGTCTTGAAGGTCAGCAGGGAGGTGCGGTAGTCGCCCAGGGCGGCTTTGAGCTGACGCAGGGCATCGCCCTGGGTGCTGCTGAAATGGCTGTCCAGGGGGCCCAGTGCGGCAATCGCGGCGTCCATTTGCGCGACGGCGTTGCGTTCGGCGTCCGGGGTGCTGTTGTAGATGTATTCACGGGCTTCGAAGCGCGCCAGCAGGAATTCTTCGCGGGCCTTGGTGATGGCCTGGAACTGCTCGAAGCGCTGGTCGCTCAGGGGCATCTGCTGCACGTGCGCGGTGATGGAGTTGATCAGGTTGCGCGCCGCTTCGGAGTTACCGTTCATCACCACGCGGGCGGCATTGGCGTTGCGGTAGGCGTTGCGCATCTTGTTCAGGGACGCTTGGTAGGCGCTGATGGTGGCGCCCTGTTCCTTGAGCAGCTTGACGTTGGCCGGGTTCTTGAAGCTGTTCTGCAGCTTCTGCTGCTGGGTCGAGAAGTCGTCCAGGGTGGTCTGCACATTCTGCGCGGCGGTTTCGTCACCGTTGGTCAGCATGTATTGCAGGCGGGTCACGCGCAGCTTGGTCAGCCCGGCGTTCAATTGGGTGATGTCGCTCATCCAGTTGCTGCGGTCGATCAGACCGCCCAGGCTGGTCCAGCCCGTGATGGCGAGAATGGTAGTCAGGGCCAGGACCAGGCCGAAGCCCAGGCCTAACTTGAGATTGACGCTGATGTTGCCGAACCAGCTATTCATGCAATTCCTCCAGGAACGTTGTGCTTCTTGATCGTGTATCGCTGGAAGATTGTTGTTATTGGTGGCCAGCAAGGATTTGTTCGCAGGTGTGTATCGGCGGCAAGGGCAATAGCTGAAACGATTTCATCGGATTAGTTTTGTGCACCATTTTGGGGCTTTCCAAGGGCCTGATTTCCCTACGGAAACCGTCTGGCCGATTGAGATTTTTTTCACATCCGTTTCACCCCTGGCCCACGCCAGGCTCCCTAGAGTCCGCCCATCGATCGGGTGCCTCGCGCTCGATTGTCATGGGCGGCGGTTAGCTTGGGCGGCGCTGCTCGATTTTATGTCTGGTGGTCATAGGGGCGGCTCGAACGTGACGTCAGGACTCAGTCTTCCGGTGGTAAAACCCGCGCTTGTCGCGAGCCGTTTTGCCCGTTATCGCAACACCCTGGTGATAAGCCTGGTGGCCTTGCTGGTGCTGCCGCTGGTGTTCTTTCTGCTCAAGCCCGCGGCGGTGCCGGACCTGGCCCACGGCAACCTGGCCGGAGCCAAGGCGCTGAGCGCCGGTTGGGCCAAGGGCCAGATGATTGTGCTGATTCGTCACGTCGAGCGTTGCGACCATTCCAGGGCCGCTTGCCTGAACCTGCCCGATGGCATCACCGACCGTGCCCGTGACGTGGCGGTGGGCGTCGGCGCGCAGTTCGAGCACCTGGGGCTGGACAAGGCCGACATCTATCACAGCCCGCTGACCCGCGCGGTGCAGACCTCGGGCTATATGTTCAGCAAGGCCGGCAGCGGCGAAGACTGGCTGATCAACTGCAAACGCAGCATGTTGCGCGATGCCCTGGCGCACAAAGTGGCCGGGCGCAACCTGGTGCTGGTGACCCACAGCGAATGCATGGCCGCGCTGGAGAAGGCGCTGAAGCTGCCGTCTTCGACCCTGGGCTACGGCGCCTCGTTGTTCGTCTCCACCGATACCCCAGGCGGGCGTCCGCACATGCTCGGCTTCATCGAAGCCAGCGACTGGCGCTCCGTTGCCTTCAATCGTCCCTGACCGTCCCTTGCCCGAGACCCTGACTATGCAGGCGCTTTCCCGTTCCCGCGCTGATGCGTGGCGTTTTTATGGATGGAACCTTGGCCTCCCGCTGCTGTGCGCGGCGCTGGTGTTCCTGATGTTCGACATGACCAAGATCGACATCGCCTTCAGTGACCTGTTCTTCGATCCGGTGAGCCAGACTTTCCCGCTGGACCATTCCCACCTGTTTGAGAAGATCACCCACAAATGGGCGCGGATCATTCCCAACTGGACGGGCGAGTTGGCGCTTATCGGGCTGCTGCTGTCATTCGTCTGGCCGCTGTTCAAGGGCGCAAGGTTCGGCCGCGGCAAGGCTTTGCTGGAGAAGATCCGGGTAGCGCCGGTGCTGCGTTTTACCGCGCGCCATCGCCGGGACTTTTTGTTCGTGGTGGTGGCCTTCGCCCTGTGCACCGGGGCGATTCACTACCTCAAGGGCCACACCAGCGTGTACTGCCCGGTGGAAACCACCCAGTACGCCGGCAAGATCGAGCACAAGGAGTGGTACCAGAACTTCGAGCTGTTGAAGACCGCCGGTGACGGCCGCTGCTGGCCGGGCGGCCATGCCTCGGGCGGTTTCACCATGCTGGCGCTGTACTTCGTGGCCCGGCGTTATCGCTGGCGCCATTCCAAGGCGCTGCTGCACGGCTCGCTGCTGCTGGGCTTCGTCTATGGCACCACCCGGGTGCTGCAGGGCTGGCACTACATGTCCCATACCTTCTGGGCGGGCATCGTGGTGTGGCTCACCTGCCTGCTGGTCGCGCTGCTGTTTTATGGCCGGGAGCGCCTGGAACAGCCGGTGCTGGCGCACACCGAACCGGGGCCCGTCCCGTCCGCGGTGCCGATCGCAGCGGCGGACCGATAAGGGGGCTGCAGTAGCTGACCCAATCGTCGTTGCCAGGCACCTGGCGGGAGAGGGCCAAAGGGCAATTTTTGGCGCTTGCCGAGGTTTTTTTGCTGATCAGAACTGTTAGGGTGCGCGCCCCCGGAGAAAAGAGTTCCCGGGTTCCTGGTTTATGGAGTCATGCATGAAACACTTGAGCAAAATCGCCGCCTCTGCGCTGGTTGTCCTGGTCCTGGCCGGCTGCACCGGCACCGCGATGAAAACTCAGCAACTTGATAGTAGCCAGTACACCGTGGTCGGTCACAGCGAAGCAACGGCTACCGGCATCATGCTGTTCGGGGTCATTCCAATCCGGCAGAACAACCGCTTCGTCCGCGCCCAGACCGCCGCCATCCAGGCCAAGGGCGGTGACGCAATGATCAACACCCAGATCCAGGAAAACTGGTTCTGGGCCTGGGTACTGAGCGGTTACACCACCAAGGTCTCCGGCGATGTGGTCAAGCTGAAAACCGTTCAGTGAGCCATGGCGGCGCCGGCGCGAAAGCCTGGCGACGAGATTGAAAAAGGCACCCATGAGGGTGCCTTTTTTATGGGCGCTCACTGTGCCGGTCATTGGCTGACAAAGTAGTAGGCCTGGCGACTGACCGTGATCTTCTTCAGTACCTTGAGCGGTGGCTTGGGGTCTTCCTGCAGGGCCATGACCGCCACGTGAGTTGGCGAAGCGCTGAGGTATTCCTGCAACTGGGCCTCGGTCTGCACATCCTTGAGCAGGCTCTGGGTGTAGAACACGCTGGCGCCGCCCGTGCGCTCGTTGGCCTGATACAGCGCCACCTGTTGCCCGGCGGCCTGCAGCGTCTGGATCTCAGTGATCAGCGGCACGAAGGACAGCTTGCGATCGGCGCGTGGCGCGGCCCACTGCGCGGCCACCAGGTAACTGCACACCACCAGCGTCAGCACGCCAATGGCCAGACCGCGGCGCTGGCGCCCCACGGCACTCCAGAATCCCTCACCGGCGGCGCGCAGGCGCAGGCGTTCGTACAGTACTGTCGCGTATTCGGCGGCCAGCACCGCCGCGGCCGGGGTCAGCGACATCAGGTACACGGTGCGCTTGCTCGACGCCAGGCACAGCAGGGTGAACTGGGCCACCAGCCACAGGCTGAAAAACAGCAGGTAGCGGTTTTTCACCAGGCTTTTGCGAAAGTGCCACAGGCCCAGGTAGACCAGGATGTTCCACGGCAGGAAGGCTTGCGGCAGCTTGGCCAGGTAGTAATAGAACGGCTCGTAATGCCCGGCCTCGACAAAGGAGCCATCGAAGCGCCCGACGCTGTTGGTCCACAGCACTTCGCCCAGGGCGTGCAGGCCTCCGCGCTGGTACAGCAGGTAGAGCCAGATCAGCAGGGGGACCAGGCCGAGGAGGGTGAGCAGGCCGGGCTTGAGCCAGTGGCCGAGGGCGAAGCGCTTTTCGATCAGGCTGTCGGCCAGCAGGTAAGCGAAGATCACCACGCCCGGCATCGCCAGGCCCAGCACGCCCTTGCTCAGGGTGGCGATGGCGATGCCGAGGGCGAACAGCAGCCAGCTCAGGGTGGCCGGCTGGCGTTCGGCCTGGCGTCGTTGCGTCTGGAAAAACGCCAGCAGCGCCAGGGTCACGCCGAGGCTGAGCAGGGCATCTTCACCGACCCCGCGCACATTGCCCCAGTAACTGGCCATGGTCGCCAGCATGGCGCCGGCCACCCAGGCCACCACCTTAGGGCGGCCGAAGCGGCGCAGCATGGCGTACAGCAGCATGACGCTGAACAGCCCGGCGAAGGCCGAGGCCAGGCGCACCGCCCACGGCGTGCCACCGAATACGCGGATGGCGCTGGCGTCGAGCCACAGGCTCAGCGGCGGTTTTTCCAGGAAGGGCTGGCCGAACAGGCGGGGCGTCACCCAGTCATCGTCCAGGTGCATCTGCATGGCGATCCCGGCCACCCGGGCTTCGGTGGAGCCTTGCAACTGGTGGTTGCCCAGGGCGAAGAAGAACAGCAGAGCGGCAAGCAGAAGCAACAACGGTGCGGGTCGCGACATGGGGGAACTGCCGAAGAGGTTGCGCCGGGGAGGATCAGGCGCTCCGAGTATACGGAGGCGATTCTTAACAAATCGTGAACGAGCGAGGGATCGGATTGCAGGACAAGTCCTGCCTGTTTTCCCTGCTGAATGTGGCACACCACGGGACGTTGGACGGCCACAGGCAGGTTGTGGCAATCGTCACTACGCTGGAAGGTGCGCCCGGCGGGCCTTCAGGCCCCTGAAAACGCTCCGGGCGCCTTTCTTCCCCGCGGCTGAACAGGTGCCTTGAACATGCGCAAACTGTGGCGAAAGTATCTGGATCTGCTGGACGGCGACCTGAATACGCGGGTCTTCGACAACTTCAAGAACCTGCTGGTCTGTGCCTTGCTGTTCGCCGCCGGGACCAATGCGCTGCACAGCGAGCAACATGTGTTCATGGGCCTGTTCGGCTCCCGCCTGACCGGCTGGGGGCTGATCGCGGTGTCGGCGCTGCTGATGCTGCTCAATGTCAGCGACGGCCTGCGCCGGCTGGCCAAGCTGCCTTATCACCGGGTGCTGCAGGTCGCGCTGTTCCTGCTGTACCTGATCCTGGCGGTGCGGCTGGTGGAGATCGTCTGGAACTTCCGGGCCGAGTAACGCCCGTCAAACCAGGGCGTCATTGACCCGGGCGGTGAGCACATGATCCTGCCAGCGTCCGGCGATCTGCAGGTAGGCCCTGGCATAACCTTCACGCTCGAACCCCAGGCGTTCCAGCAACGCGGCACTGCGCTGGTTGTCGGGGATGTAGTTGGCCATGATCCGGTGCAGCTTCAGCTCGTCGAACATATGGCCGATGGCGGTCTGCAGCGCCTCGTGCATCAATCCCCGGCCCTGATGGGCCGCGGCAAGGGAATAACCCAGGTAACAGGCCTGGAACGCTCCGCGCATGATCCCGGTGAAATTGCACGTGCCGACCATCTGGCCGCTGGTCTTTTCCAGCAGGGCGAAATGCACGGCATTGCCGAAACCGTAGGCGACCGCCTGCTGTTCCAGGCGCAGGCGCACCTGTTCGGGGTTGTAGTAGTGGGCAGGGCGCAACGGCGACCAGGGCGCCAGGTGCTGCTGGTTGTCCAGGTGGTAGGCGCTTTCGAGTTCGGCCTGGGCCGGGGCCAGCACCACCAGGTCGAGGCGGGCGCTGTGGAGTTCAAGGAGGGCCATGGATGCATCTCGAATAAGGAGGACAAAGGCTTGCCGGGGCATCATCGCGACAACACACAAATGCACTACAAAAAACGCATGTCGACCGCCTCGGAAATACCCTATACAGATAGCGGCCCGCAACCGCCCATGGCGCCAGCGGGCGCCCGTACCACCCACTACGCAGGAGATGGACATGTTCAGGTTCCTTATGGTCACTGAATTAGAGCAAACCCCTCGGCATCGTCATGGCGGCTCCGTCAGCGGAGCCATTGCTGCCTGGGAGCTGAAAAATCTGGCTCTCAATACCAAGGGGTTTGTCATATGTCCAAAGAATTACTCGGAGTTTCTGCTGTAGGGCTGATGGTGCTGGGCGAGTTTTGCGCGATCTACAGCGAAGTGGTCGCCGCCCGCCTGGCGCATACGGGCAATACGTCATGGCCGGACCTGGCGTTGCCCGTGCTGATCATGTGTTTCGCCGGTATCTGTCTGATTGGCGCCTATTGGCTGGGCTACCTGGCGGTCGGCGATATCTGGATGATCACGGTGGTGTCGGTGACCTCGCTGTTGCTGCTCGAACCGCTGGTGATCTGGTCGGTGTTCCGTGAGTTGCCGGGACGCGGCACCCTGATCGGCTGTTGCCTGGGCGCGCTGGGCATGCTCTCGGCGGTCTTTCTGTAACTCGCGCAATGACTCGAATGCGGCCTGGCGGTGATCCCGCCGGGCCGTTTTTATGTCCGCGGTTGGCGGTTCGGTGAGGGCTATGTGGCCGCTTCGCTTTGCGCATCGAAGGCCGCCATGGCCATGGGAATCATCGCCAGCAGTCGCGACTTGCCGATGCCGTCCCGGGCCTGCACCGACAGCCCATGCAGCACCGTGGCATAGCAGTCCCCGAGGGACATCACGTCGGTGCGCTTGGGCAGCTCGCCAGAGCGCACGGCCTGCTCCAGGCGCTCGATGATGGAGCGGGTCCTGTCGCGGCGGTGTTCGGCCAGCCATTCTCTGATGCCGTCGTTGTCCGCCGAGCAATTGGTGGCGGAGGACACCACCATGCAGCCCAGGGGCCGGTCGGGCTGGGTGTAGAGTTCGACGGCTTCCCTGAGCATGCGCTCGATGGCATCGCGGGCACTGATGTCGTCGCCCAGGGCGGCATCGGCAAAGGCGCCGTCGCCCGACTCGTAGGCTTCGATGGCCTCGCGAAACAGCGCTTCCTTGGAACCGAAGGCCGCATAGATGCGCGCCGAGGCAATGCCCAGCGCGTCCACCAGGTCGGACATGGACGTGGCCTCGAAGCCGCGCTGCCAGAACACATCACGCGCCTTGTACAGGGCCTGCTTTCGGTCGAATTCGCGGGGTCTGCCAGCCATGTCCAGTTCTCGATGCAAAGGGAGTGCTGCCAATTATTGGTCGATCGACAAAAAAATCAAGTCGCCGTATTGACGGTGTGCCGAGGCTCACCCTATTGTTTGTCGGTCGACAAATAATAGGAGGTTGACGATGAAAACCCTCAAGGGACCGAGCCTGCACCTGGCTCAATTCAGTGACGCGGCGCCGCCATTCAATACCCTGCCCGCCATTGCCGCGTGGGCGGCGGGGCTGGGGTTCAAGGCGCTTCAAGTGCCGGCCTGGGATGAGCGCCTGTTCGATGTGCGCCTGGCGGCCAGCAGCCAGGATTATTGCGATGAAGTCAGCGGCACCCTGGCCGAACATGGCCTGGTGATCAGCGAACTGACCACCCACCTGTTCGGCCAGTTGGTGGCTGTGCATCCCGCCTACGACACCCTGTGCGACGGCTTCGCCCCACCGGCCCTGCGGGGCGACAGTGGCGCCAAGACCCAGTGGGCCCTCGAACAGCTGAAGCTGTCCGCCAAGGCGTCTCGCCGGCTGGGCCTCAGCGATATGGGGACCTTTTCCGGCTCGTTCGCCTGGCCCTATTTCTTTCCCTTTCCACAGCGCCCGGAAGGCCTGGTCGACTCGGCGTTCAATGAACTGGCCAAGCGCTGGCTGCCGATTCTCGACGCTTGTGACGAGCAGGGGGTGAACCTGTGCTACGAGATCCACCCGGGCGAGGACCTGCATGACGGCGTGACCTTCGAGATGTTCCTGGAGCGGGTCGGCAACCATCCGCGCTGCAAGATGCTCTTCGACCCCAGCCATTTTGTCCTGCAGCAGCTCAATTACCTGGACTACCTGGATATCTACCACGAGTTCATTCGCATGTTTCATGTGAAGGACGCCGAGTTCAATCCCAGCGGCCGCCAGGGCATTTACGGCGGTTATCAGCCCTGGGCCGACCGGGCCGGGCGGTTCCGTTCGCTGGGCGACGGGCAGGTGGATTTCAAGGGGATCTTTTCCAAGCTGGCGCTTTATGACTATGCCGGCTGGGCGACCCTGGAATGGGAGTGCTGCCTGAAAGACCAGGAGCAGGGCGCGCGCGAGGGCGTGGCCTTTATCAACCAGCACATCATCCAGGTGACGGACAAAGTCTTCGACGACTTCGCCGGCGCGCCGCTGGACCAGACCCAGATCAACCGACTGCTGGGCATTGCCCAGCCCTCTCATCAAGGACGCTGAGCATGGATCTTTTCGAACAGCAGGCTTTTGCCGGGCGTGACTACCACCATGGCTACGTACAGGTGGACGGCGGGCGCATTCACTATGTCAGCGAGGGCCAGGGCCGGCCTGTGCTGTTGATCCCCGGGTGGCCGCAGACCTGGTTCACTTGGCGCCACGTCATGCAGGCGCTGGCCGGGCAGGGTTACCGGGCGATCGCGGTCGACCTCCCCGGCATGGGCCTGTCCGACCGTCCCGAGCAGGGCTACGACACCGGCAGCACGGCGTCTCGCCTGCAGGCCTTGATGCTGGCGCTGGGTTACAGCCAGTACTCGGTGGTGGGGCATGACGTCGGCATGTGGGTGGCCTACGCCTTGGCCAGCGACTATCCGCAGGCGGTGGAGAAACTGGCCCTGACGGAGGCGGTGATTCCCGGCCTGGCCGAGGCGCCGGCGATCTTCGCGCCGCCCGGGCAGAACATCTTTCTCTGGCACTTCATGTTCAACCAGTTGCAGGACCTGCCGGAGATGCTGATCGCCGGGCGCGAGGCGCAGTACTTGGCCTACATGTTCGAACAGTGGTCGGTGCACCAGGAGCGGGTGGCGGTCGAGACCTATGTCAAAGCCTACTCGGTACCCGGCGGACTGCGGGGTGGGTTCGCCTATTACCGGGCCATCCCCGAGAGCATCCGGCAGAACCGCGAGCGCGCCAGCCGCCCGCTGGAAATGCCGGTCCTGGCCATTGGCGCCGAACATGCCACCCATGACGCGCCGCTGCTGACGATGCAGGGCAACGCGCTGAATCTTCAGGGGGCGATAGTGCCGGGGTGTGGTCACTTCATCACCGAGGAGGCGCCCGAGGCCTTTATTGCTCATCTGCTGCCGTTTCTTCGGCAGGAGGACTGAGTACGCCAGGCTGAGTGGGGCGTCAGCCTGTCTTTGCGAGTAGGGTTGATGGCAGGGCCGGGATTTTTTTGCGGCCTGTTCAGGGATGGTTCAGGGCCTGCGGCTGCAACATGGCAGCCGGCATGCCCAAGCCTTCGGGCAATGCACCCTCTGACGGATCGTCCATGAACCACCACCGCATTCGCCTCGAGATGTTGGGCGTCTTTCTGCTCGCCCTGCTGCTGTTCACGTTCGGCATCTGGGACCAGCCAGCACAAGGTTTCGACGGGCGCTGGTGGTTGTTTTTGCAGGAGATGTTCCGCCACGGCGCGAGCCTGTTCCCCACCACCTACGGCGAGCCTTACCCGGACTATCCGGGCACCGCCACCTTGTTCAGCTATGGCTTTGCCCAGCTGTTCGGCGCGCCCAACCAATTGGCCAATATCCTGCCCACGGCGCTGGCCTCGGCCGGGGTGCTGGCGCTGCTGTACCGCCTGCTGGCGCCGCTCGATCGCACCTGGGCATTGCTGGCGGTGCTGCTGACGGTGTTGACCACCCAGTTGCTGGAGAAGTCGCGCTCGGTGTGCCTGGACCAGATGGTCTCGCTGCTCTGCCTGGGCTGTTTTTACCTGCTGCACAGCGGCGAGCAGATGGGCTCTAAATGGCGGCAGTACGCGATTTTCCCGTTGTTCGTTATTGCCTTCGCCATCCGTGGCCCCCTGGGGCTGATCGAGGTCTGCGGCGTGGCCTGCACCTATTGGGCGCTGGGGCGTTACCGTTTCCGGGACGACGCCTGGCGGCTGGCGAGGAAGGTGATGGTCCATGGGGCGATCGGCCTGCTCCTGCTGGCCGCCTGCTGGTGGTCGTTGATGCAGCTGGCGCAGTTCAGCGGCGGCGAGGCTTTCGCCCGGCAGGTCTACCAGATGCAGGTGAGCGGGCGTCTGGATGAAAGCGGCGAGCCGTTCTACTTCTACTTCCAGCTCAGCCTCTACCGTTACTTCCCCGTGGTGCCGCTGGCGCTGGCGACCCTGTTCGTCCTGCGCCGGCAATGGTCCGCGCGGCATACGGACGATCAGGTGCAATTGCTGGTGCGCCTGGGCGCCTGCGGACTGATGATCCTGCTCGGCTTATCGGTGCCGCACTTCAAGCGTGCCTATTACATCCTGCCCATGGTGCCGATGTTCGCGGCGGTCGCGGCTTACGGCCTGCTCAAGCCGCAGCGCTGGCTGGTTGGGGCGCGGCGGTTTTATCTCGGCCTGGTGGCGCTGTTGCCGGGGTTGTGTGTCGTGGTGCTGCTGGTCTGCCGGCACAGCTGGCAGAAGCACGGTTATTGGCCGGCGCTGTCATTGCCGCTGATGATTGCGGTCTTTCTCGGTTTGCAGGGGCTGGCGCTGTACTGCTGGCGAACCACTCGCGACTTGCCGGGGCGGCGCCTGGTGCTGCTCAGCCTGTTGGCCCTGGCGGCACAGTGGTGGCTGCTGGTGAAGGTGATCGAGCCGGCCAAGGACCTGCAATTCGACACCCGGGGTTTTGTCGGGCAGGTGGAGCAGCTGCGTGGGGAGGACCGCGGAACCCTGGTATTTCTCAACCTGGGCAAAGACACCTGGGCGGTGCGCTACATGATGAACCTGGACCACGACGAGCAGCCGCGGTTTATCAGCAAGGACGATCTGTCGCCGCTGGCCTCGTTGCCGCGTCCGGCCTGGGTGATCCTGGCGCGCAAGGATCGGGCGTTATTGGCGGGGACTGCGTTGGAGCAGGCGACCCCAGTGTTCGAAGGGCGTTTGAATGACAATCCCTGCCTGGTGTTCGAATTGAAGTGAAGACCAGGCAGCCCCAGGGCGGGGGCTGCCTGAGGGGGCGGATCATTTATCCGACTTGATGCTGGTCCAGACCCGGGTCCGCACCCGCTCCAGCTTTTGCGGCAAAGGCTGCACTACATAGAGTTTCTTCAGGGCCTCGCTGGTGGGCGTCAGGTCGGTGTTGCCGGTGATAGCCTTGTCGATCAGCGCGATCGAGTCCTTGTTGGCATTGGGGTAGCCAAGGAAGTCACTGATGGGCGCGATGACTTTCGGGTCCAGTAGAGTGTTGAGGAACTCATGGGCCTCGGCGACATTTTTCGCGCTCTTGGGAATGGCGAAGGTGTCGAACCAGATCGGCGCGCCTTCCTTGGGCAGGCGCCAGTCCACCACCACGCCGTTGCCGGCCTCTTTGGCGCGATTGCCGAACTGGTAGAAACTGCCGGAGTAACCGATGGCCACGCAGATGTCGCCGTTGGCGATATCGGTCATGTACTTGGCCGAGTTGAAGTAGGTGACGTAGGGGCGGATTTTCAGCATCAGCTCCTTGGCTTTTTCGTAGTCCTGCGGGTTCTGGCTGTTGGGGTCCAGCCCCAGGTAATGCAGGGCCAGCGGCAGGATTTCCGACGGCGAGTCGAGCATGGCCACGCCGCAGGATTTGAGCTTCTCCATATTCTCCGGCTTGAACACCAGGTCCCAGCTGTCCACCGGCGCGTTGTCGCCCAGCGCTGCCTTGACCAAGGCCTTGTTGAAGCCGATCAGCACCGTGCCGTACATGTAGGGCACGCCGTATTGGTTACCCGGGTCGTTGCTGTCCAGCAGCTTGAGCAGCGCCGGGTCCTGGTGCTGCCAGTTGGGCAGCTTGGACTTGTCAAGCTTCTGGAACACCCCGGCCTTGATCTGGGTATCGAGGAACTGGTTCGACGGCACCACCAGGTCATAGCCCGAGTTGCCGGTTAGCAGCTTGGCTTCGAGGGATTCGTTGGTATCGAAGGTGTCCCAGGTGACCTTGATGCCGCTGTTCTTGGCGAAGTCCTTGGGCACCGACGGCAGGATGTAGTCGGCCCAGTTGTACACCCGCAGCTCGCGCTGCTCGGCCTGCGCCGCGCCGGCCAGCAGCGACAGCCCACAAACGGTGGCACTCAGTATGGTTTTCATAGTGGCCATGAATTTTTTCCCCAGCGTGGCGATGGTTTTTATGTTCTGTACGCGGCAGGCGGTCCTTTAAAAGGGCAAAGGACAAAGAGGGTCAAGGTTCACAAGGGCGGTTCTGGTGACAGCCTGGGTCACTGAGTCAGTGGTCCGGGTTCGATTCTTGCCGACGCCCCCTGGGATTCACAGCACGGGGTTGGCCAAAAGGGGATCGTAATGGCCATTGATCGTGTCCGGGGCAGGCATCGATGTTTATTGGGTCAGGCAATGAAGCCGGGTAGCTGCGGTACCCGTTCGGCCAGGTACTCCATGAGCAAGCGCACGCGCAGGGGCCGGTAGCGGCGCTCGGGGTAGATCAGGAACGCCTCGTTCGCTGGCCCGCTCCAGTCGGGCAGGACCCGCACCAGTTGCCCGCTGTCCAGCAGGTCACTGACCAGCCAGGCCGGGGTGATACAGAGCCCGGCGCCCTGCAGCACGCCATCGCGAATGGCCAATGAGCTGTTGCTCCGGTAGCGCCCTTGGGCGGTGACGCTGACCTTTTCGCCGCTCGGGCCGCTCAGCTCCAGGCGGTCGCCCGTCGCCAGCCAGGCGAAGCGCAGGAAGTTGTGTGCACTCAGGTCGGCCGGGCTGTTCAAGGGCGAATGTTGGCGCAGGTATTCCGGCGCCGCCACCAGGTAGCGCGGCGATGTCGCGATGCGCCGGGCGATGGCGTTGGGCGGCAGGTCACCGCCCAGGCGCAGGGCCAGGTCGACGTTCTCCTCGGTGAGATCGACGAAACGATCGTTGAGGATCAGCTCCACCTCGATGTCCGGGTATTGCACCATGAATGCCAGCAGCAACGCATTCAGGCGCAACACCCCCAGGCTCACCGGCACATTGACCCGCAGCACGCCCTCGGGGCGCTCGGTCAGGCCGCGTACTTCGGCCACTGCTTCGCTATATTCCTCCAGCACGGCTTTCGCCCGCTCGTAGAAACGCTTGCCTTGTTCGGTGGGTGTCAGCCCGCTGGTGCCCCGGGTGAGCAGGCGGGTACCCAACTGCTGTTCCAGGGCCGCCACCAGCTTGCTGACAGTGGGTTGCGTGCTGCCCAGCTCCCGGGCGGCCGATGACAGGCTGCCCAGCTCGACGGCGCGGACGAAGCAATGCATCGCTTTGAGGCTGTCCATGGGTATTCGATATCAGAATGGGCTGTATGAACTTATGCCTTCTATCACGGTTATTTCGAATGGAGCAATCTGGCTCGCCTCAGCCTTACTGCCTCAAGGAGCTACCCGGATGAAAGCCCTGCACTTGCGATTTTCCCTGCCGCTGATAGTCACCGCCCTGCTTGCCGCGGGTCCTGCCCTGGCCCAGGACAATTGGCTCACCACCTGGATGGCCAGCCCGCAACCGACCTGGGGCAACGAGTTGCCGCTGCCCACGCGGATTCCCGAGGCCCTGTCCGACAGCACCATTCACCAGAAGCTGCGTGTCAGCGTCGGCGGCAGCCAGGTACGGGTGGTGGTGTCCAACGAATACGGCAAGCAGCCTCTGCTGATTGGCGCGGCGCGGGTCGCCGCCGTGGAGGAGGGCGAGTCCGTTCGCGCAGGCTCCGGGCAAATCCTCAGGTTTGGTGGCGAAGAACAGGTCAGCATCGCGCCGGGCGAAACCCGGACCAGCGACCCGGTAGCACTGGCGGTGCCGGCCCTCGGTGATCTGCTGGTCTCGTTGTATCTGCCACAGCGCACACCGCTGACCACCTTCCATTGGGACGGCAAGCAAACCGCGTTTATCAGTCCGGGCAATCAGGTCAATACGCAGCGGCTGGAAGGCAAGGAACAGGTGGAGGCGCGGCTGTTCCTCAGCGACATCCTGGTGGACGCCCCGCTCGACGCCCGTGCCCTGGTGGTGCTCGGCGACTCCATTACCGACGGCAACGGCTCGACCTTGGACAGCAACCGACGCTGGCCCGACTTCCTCGCCCAGCGCCTGGCCAGAGAGAAAGTCGCCGTGCTCAACGGCGGCATCTCCGGCGCGCGCCTGCTCGAAGACGGCATGGGCGCCAGTGCAGCAGCGCGTTTCGAGCGCGATGTGCTGAGCAAACCCGGGGTGAAAACCGTAGTGCTGATGCTGGGGATCAACGACATCAGCTGGCCCGGCACCGCCTTCGCGCCGAATGTTCCGTTGCCTTCTTTGGACGGGCTGATCACCGGCTATCGGCAACTGATCGACCAGGCGCATCGCCACAACCTCCGCATCATCGGCACCACACTGCTGCCCTTCGAAGGCGCCCTGCAGGGCAGCATCATCGAGCACTACCACAGCGCCTCGAAGGAACAACTGCGCCAGGCGCTCAACCAGTGGATACGCACCAGCCAGGCATTCGACGCGGTGATCGACTTCGACCAGCTGACCCGTGATCCGCAGCATCCAACGCGTTTGTTGCCGTTTGTGGATTCGGGCGATCACCTGCATCCGGGGGATGCGGGTAATAAGGCGATGGCAGAGGGGGTGGATTTGAAGGCGTTTTTTTGAGTGTTTAGTAGATGCGTTAAGGAACAGCGCGGCAGGTCGTGCTGCCGCGCCGTGCTTTCGCGGGGCGTTCTACTTCAGCGATGGCGTGTGGCGACTGCCATCGAGCAAGGCATCCACCACGGCCCGCGCCATCTCCACCGAGTGCACCAGGGACCAGATCAAACCACGCTCGATGCCACTGCCGCGCTCGGTGATTTCATCGGAAACTTCTTCGGCGCTTTTCAGCAGCAGGGAGACGTGGAGCAGGGCTTCTTCGGCGTTGATGCCTCCCCGAACCGAGAACAAAGAATCGCGGCTCACCGGGATACTGACGGTTTTTTTGAGCGACTGAATCAGAGACGCATCAGCAGGCTGAACTGACAGTTTCTGCCGGATCTGCTGATTGGCCAGATCGTGTTCAAGGTTTCTGACGCGTTGGGTAGCAGTGCGGGGCGGATCGGGGACAAGCTTCTTCATGGCGTAACTCCTAGTACTGTCATAGGAGCCATCACCGTCGCTGCTAAACGATTGGGTGGCGGCCGTTTGCAGGTTAGCAGACCGGTGACTAGGACCCCGGCGCACCCGAAGGTGCCCTGCGCACGGCCGCCATAAAACGGAGCCAAAAAAAGCGCCACGTAATGGGGGCGCCATGCGCCTAGTTACACGTCGAGCTGCTAAACCCGGTCACTGAATTTGCAGTGACAGAGCGAGGCTAGCCAGCGGGTACACCAGGCGCAAGCGGCTAGGAGTTTCTAGGAAAGTTCGCACAATAGAAAGAGACTTAACGCTGCTTCGGGGGAGCGAACGCTGGGTCTGTGAGTGCGGGGAGGGGCGGTTGGCGATGGTGGCGGAACGTTAAGGCCAGAAACAACAAAGCCCGCACAAGGCGGGCTTTGTTGGTGCTTTGTTTGGTGGAGCCGGGGGGATTTGAATCCCCGTCTGAACCTTGTAATTCGTGGCTTTCAGTCTTCATGCTGCCATTTTGCCGTCATTTCGGTCCGGCTGTGAGTTTCCCTTTTTCCCAAAGCCTGAAGCTGATGCTGCCCGGGGTGCTATTGCTGGCGTGCTTGAATGCGACCTTGGTGGTTTCACCCTCAAGCAAATGAAACGCCAAAAAAGACTGAGTAAATTGAGAGGCAACCGCTCCATGCACACTATGAAACGGAGCAATAAAATGGCTAAAGACGTCTATATCGGATAGTTTTCCACCGACCGATTTATAACCAGTTTTACAGCATAGAGAAATAGCTACTTTCTTCAAAGATTTGAGAGGACCGATTGCATCTTCAATCTGCGCCGGGTTGCACCAACCGTTGTTTGCGAAGTCGATACCAGCTTGGCTCCCGTGACCAATGATTATCAAGTGTGAGCAATTGTCTTGCTCTGTGCTCCATACAGTTTTCAACTCTTCAAGAGAGCGAATTTTATAAGCCCTAATATAATCGTCTGGAACCAGCAATCTGCAGTATTGAAGTATTGATTTGGCTAAAGGATCAAGCAGTGTCGGTTCGGTCTTTAAATCACCTACTGTCAAAATTAGTAGGCCAAGGTTTTTGTGGCATAGGCTGGATCCTATTTCTTCAGACTCCACTCCTCCGCGAAGATCAACCGTGATGCTTCGTCCTTTTACCGAACGAACTGTTGTAGGCCAAAAAACCGAAGGCAAGTCATCCATTCCTTTGATACGCGAGCATGGGACAAAGACCTTTTCACCAATCTTGAATCTTGCCATGTCAAATCCTTAGAGAAATTAATCCTTCGTCGCAGTGACCAGCGGCCGCTAACTGATCTTGGTTGATGGCATTATGCCGAGGCTTGTGTGTGTTTCGCACTAGGAAACGGTGTCAGCAATCGCAGAGATCACGCATTGGGGGATAGCGTAGGTTTGCATTTGCCGTGCTGACATGCCAGTTGAGCTTGCACTGAGTGTATTAGCGCTTCGCTCGCAGGTTTTTTGGGCCACATCAAGTGGGAAAGATACCCAAAAGATACCCTTTTGGTATTCCTCGGATATTCAATAAATATTGTTGGACTAATACAAAAGATTTTACTTAAAAAGTTGCGTAGTGGCCCTTTGCGATCATGGACTTTCCAGTGCTACTATTGAACGGATCCAACGCGTGTTTCTGTATTTTCATCCAGTATATATCAGAGTGGTTACTGTTTTTTTGTACAGTATCGTTTCTAGGCTTAACCGGTTTCTGAGATGTAAATCTCCGCCCTAGGCACAGTGTGCTCATCCCGCTGACGAGTTTCTCTCTTTGACCTACAAGAGCTTACCTGTAAAGGCAGTCGTGGAATATTTATGGATAAATTGCCAGATAAGTTGCCGTTTGATGCTACGAAACTGTTCGAAGCGCTGCAGTACCAGCTCGTTGTAGCGCTTGAGTATTGCTACAAGCTGGAGAAGGGAAAGCGCCTGTGGGTCGAGGTGTTCGGGGATGTGACCCTGGAGGGAGCGGCTCAGGTCGAGGTCAAGCTGTATGCGGACACCCTGAGGGATGGCCACCAGAATATCTGGAATACCCTGAACAACTGGCTCAACAAGGCGTTTGATCACTGTGCTTATGAGAGCTTGGTGCTGGTGACGAACCAGGAATTCTCGCCTAGGTCGACACTGACGGATTGGAACGCCAGCACCGCTACCGAGAAGCTTGCCCTCTTGACCGCTATCTACGACGGCGCGGAGCAACGGTTCACTGCTTCCAAGGCCAAAGAGCCCTCGGAGACACTGGAACTGCAGCGTTTGGTAATGGCCCCGGCGTTGAAAGATGAGCTGCTGGAGGTGCTGGAAAGGGCTGTGTTCATTACCGGCTCGCCTTCACTTCAACAGCGCCTGCACGATTTCAAGGTGCTGCACCTGAGGGCGATCCGTGCATCGAAGCATCAGAGCTTCCTTGACGACATCTTGGGCTTCATCGGCAGCACCAAGTTCATCGATACCGGCTGGGAAATCACCTGTGAGGAGTTCACGGACAAGGTTGCCGAGCTGACCAAGCGTTACATGACGCATACAAGCATCTTCCCAGAGGTCGATGTCGACGCCCTGAAGCAGAACATTGACCTGGCCGAGATTGCCGATCGCCCGTTCGTGAAGAAGATTCGGGAAATCGATGGCGAGATGCGCGTCAAACAGGCCGCTTTGCAGTTGCTCATCGCTGGCGAGGTCATTGATGAGCTTTACAGGGATAGCTTGGCCTCAGAATTTGATATCCAGCGCTATCAGAAAAACCATCTGGATCGTCATCTGGATGGACGACTGAGTGCGATGATCGACTGCATGGATGAAAGTTGCTCCATACAGCTCAGGCGCAAGTCACTTAAGTTTTTCTTCCAGCAGCACGCTGCCGAAGTGGTTCAGCTGAAAACCTTTGAAGATACCACGGCGGATTTTCGAAATGGCATCTACCACATGTTGGCTGATGTGAAAGCCGACGACGAGGAAAAGGAGTTTTACTGGAGGCTTTGGAATGAGTAAGAGCGCTGCAGATCACATTTACACCTTGCGGCGGACACCCTTCGCTCTCGCTCCCGTGATCCACTCGTTCTACGATCACTGGGATCCTACGGAGAAGGATGTTCTGCTTAGTTACCTGATTCTTCCGATGATAACTTACAAGCCGATTCATAAATTCCTGCACAACGCCAACAGGAAAAGTTCGATTCGTACATTGTTGCAGGATCCGAGTCGAGTCTTGGGTCTGGAGCTGCGAGTGGAGGAATTCAAACCGATTACTCATGCGGCGCTGCTGATCCTTAACTCCGAAAAGAGTGTGCTGATTAACGAAGATATGTCGGTGGCCCCGCAGGGCAAGATTCGAGAAGAGAATGCCGACGAAGCGCTCATGAAATACGCACGCAAGCTGGCGGTGGTTTTCACCGGTGAGAATGTTGTTTCTATTTACAGGGCGTTGGGGCTCAAATCGCTATGAATTGCTATGTAAGCTATATCGGTGTCGTCGACAAAGATAAGGAGCTTCACTTTGTCCCGCTCACCCCAGGCCTGAATATCATCACCGGTCGATCGTCCACCGGCAAAAGCGCCATCTTGGAGATATTCGACTACTGCTTGGGTAGTAGCGAAGACACCATCCCGGATGGCAAGTTGACCGAGCGTGGCGAGATGTTCTTCACTGTCCTGCAGTTCCCCTCCCTAACGCTCGTGACGGGCCGTGCAGCGGCATCCAAGCGTTGCTTCCTGCGCGAAGTCACCGGGCCGGAGGCTGAGGACATCGTGGGGCTGATGAAGCACGTGGATTACTTCTTCGACGACCGTTTCTTTATCCACAAGGATCAGTACCTCAAGAGTCTAGGTAAGTACTTCGGTGTGACACTGGAAAACATTGACGTTGACCCTATGTACCAGGAAATCACTGGAAAGAAAGGGGCCACGCCATCGGTGCGCAGCTTCCCGTCGCTGATGCTTCAGCACCAGAATTTGGTGGCGAACAAGCACGCAATCTTCTACCGCTTCGACGAAAAGGTTAAGCGGGATCAGGCGATCGACCACTTCAAGATCCTTATGGGAATCGTGGGGGAGGAGTATTTCGATCTGGCCAAGGAGCACACCGAGGCCAGCTACGAGCTTCGCCGGGTTAAGCTCAAAATCCCCAAGGACGATAAGCTCAAGCAAGAAGTCGTCACCACATTCGATCGGTTCCTCTCGGAATACAAGGCGCTCGCCGGCAAGCCTTTGTTCGACATGACTGCTGATGAGATCTACCTCAAGCCCCTGGCTGCTTTGAAGCTCATGTTGGGCTCCCCGGTCACGGTTGATGGCTTGGCAGATGATTACGAAAAGACCCTCAAGGAGCTGCGGGAGAAGAAGTCCAAGCTGGTCTCCGAGTTGCGTTCGGCCCTTGGCAGGAGCGATTTGCTGGAACGCTCTGTCGAGCAGGCGAAAGGTATCGGCAACAATTTTGCTTCGTTGACGGTCCCCCGCTCGACCAACCTTGAACACACCTTCTGCCCTGTGTGCGAATCTCACTCCGACATTCCAGAAGATCAGGCGAACAAACTCACCGAGGCCATCGAGTGGCTGAACGGCCAGTTGAAGCTCTCGTCCTATGCGCGGGAGAGTCTGGGACAGGAAAGCCGCGACCTGAAAGACGAAATCAAGGGCATCCGCCTGCAGCTCAAGGAAGTCCAAACTGCTCTCAAGCCTTTCGAGGAGCAGGAGGTGCTACGAGCAGAGGCGAACACTCTGGAGGATGCTCCTAGAAAAACGAAGTTGCGTCTCGAAATCGAGATCGACAAGTTCATCGACAATCCTCCGTCAGATCTGAAGAAAATGGAGGAGTACTGGCAGGGTCAGGTCGATAAGCTCCAAGAGCTAATGGATAAGTACGACGTTGATATCGAGCTTGATAGGCTTGCGCGAGATATCAATAAAAAGATGAAAGAGCTTGGTAAGAACTTCCACTTTGAACAAACCTATAGAACAGGGTCGCTTAAGTTTGACGTGAATAGCTTCGATCTTTGGCACGAGAAGGATGCATTTAAGAAGGTCTTCCTGAGGTCGATGGGCAGTGGCGCAAACTGGGTTTACTCGCATCTCACCCTGTTCATGGCGCTTCACTACCAATTTGCGGCGCGGGCAGAGAAGTGCAAGATTCCGCCGATCCTCTTCTTGGATCAGCCTACCCAGGTCTATTTCCCCACAGCTGATGAAGGGAATGAGTTTGTTGCGGCCAATCTCAGGTCTGATGAGCTCAAAGACACCAACTTGCATGACGATCTTGATGCGGTTGCCAACATGTTCACCCAGCTCGCGAAGTTCTGTGATGACACCAAGCGTGATACTGGGGTAATGCCTCAGATTATCGTCTGTGATCATGCGGACGGTCTCGCGCTTGGGGAGGATTATAATTTTAACGATTTTGTCAGAGCGAGGTGGCGGCAACGCGGGCTGATCGCGGACTGACTTAGGGTTTGGGGCTGCAGATTCAAGAAATCTAAAAAGCACAGCAGTCTACCGAGGCCTCATACATACAGGGGTGACCTTGCGGTATGAGGCCTTGATCTGGTGAGAGTGCAGCGCTGCTGCAAAGATGTGTTTTTTTGATTTCTGTCCTATGGAGTAAGTATGAATCAGCTTTCGAACGCCATTCAGTATTCCGGCCTATGGGAGCGTGAGTCTCAATCACTTGAGTCTCACGATGTGTATCAGAAACTTGCCAAGGCGGTCCCTAACGAGCGTGTGCTGGAGATCGGCTGTGGTGTTGGCAACGGCACCAAACACCTGGCTGATGGACGTGAAGTGCTCGCTCTGGACAACAATGAGCATTTGATCGCCAAAGCTGCAGCTCGCTTGAAAGATGCTGGTCTGACCGCTCAGATCCATCACTGCGATCTCTTTGAGCTCAGTGACGAAGACTTGAAGGTGATCACCGACTTCCAGCCAAAGGTCGTCGTAGCCTGGTTCATCGGTTCGCACGGCCACGATATCTTCAGCCGTACTCCAGCTGATTTCGATGCCAGCCAGCGGAGCAAGCTGTACCGGGAACACATCGAAGACATCGTCGCCTCAGACAAGGTGACCATCGGTTCCGTCGACATCGTTAATTTTGCAATTCGCGGTGGGATGGCGACGTCGTTCAGCGCTGAAGAAATCTTCCAGGCCCAGAAAGAAGACTTCGATAAATACGTCTTCAGCGATGTAGGTTTCGAGGTCTACGACGTGAAAGTTCATCTCTGGGATCGGTCGGGTAGCACCTTCGAATACGGGAACGCCCCGAACCCAAATTTCGCAGGGGGTGAAACGGCTCAGGTGATTACGTCGATCCTGGCCCGTCGCAAGGCCTCCTAAGGGCTGCTGAGCGCAGCCAACCAGCGAAGCCTAGCCTCACGGTTGGGCTCTGCTACTTTTTCCAGTTTGTAGCTGCTTGCTCACAGCCCCTTTTTCGGTGCATCCAGAGGGCTTTAGTGGCTGATTGATATCTTGTCAGGCTACTTTCCAAATTCCTCATATGGAGAGACCACAATGGATGTTCGCAGTCGGATTGAGCGCGCGAGAACCAAGGCGTTTTACAAGCTACTGGTGGATAGGTTGGGAATCGAAGCCTGGGAGGCGCGCAAGGCCGCCTATGTAAAGCGCATACGAGAGAAGGAGGCGCAATTCGATATCAGGTTGCCGATTGAGCCGCAGCTCTTCACACCGGTCGAAGGTGACATCGACTGGTACATCATGGCCGCATACCTGTCCCATGATTTTCCATACAGCGACGTCACCTACAGCACCAGACGCATCTTCCCATACGCAATGGCTATTGGGGCGGTTGCTGAGGAACTGCGCGAGGTACCTCATGTCAACGACGTCCTGGACAAGATGTTGGCGAACAACTCCAAGCCTGAAACGCAGATTTTCGAACTGCTGACAGCCTCGTTCTATCTGAAAAATGGCTACCAGGTTTCCTTCATCCCGGAGAACAGCATCACCTGGCCGGATGGCAAAACCAAGAAGTCACCCGACATGCTTGTCAAGTCAGATGAGCTTGAGTTTTATGTCGAGTGCAAGCGAGCGGATAAGCAGACCAAATACGCGCAGGCTGAGGAGCAGGTTTGGGCTGATATGTGGGATCAGCTGAGCCACCACATGCTCAAGGTAGCTCCCTGGAGCACTGTTGACTTGGTCTTCCATGACCAACTCACTGACGTGACGGCAGAGCAGGTGATCAAGGCGGTGGATCTGGCCATCAAGGCGGGGGCGGGCAAGGTTAGGGAAGGGGCGATCAGCGCCCAGATGCACGTCATCGACAAGGTGGGGCTGAAGCAGCACTACCGCAAGTCTAGGGTCAGAGCCGAAAGCCCTCAGCAGGAGTTGCTGGTTTTCGGCAACATCGACAGCAACGAGAAGCGCAGCATTGCGACCATCGCTAAGCGGGTATTTCGACCTGGCACAAACAACGACATTCTCAACCTGTTTGTGGAGGACGTCGCCAAGTGCGTGGGGGCTCAGTGGTGCTGCGACCATGAGGCTTCGCTTGGGCTGCGCTCTAGGCACTTCAAAGGCCTGGTCAACGATGGCGTCTCGCAGATACCTCCAGATAAGAACGGTGTGGTGCATATCTGGTATGAAACCCGCGAGGGTATCGAAATCGAGGAACTGCGCAGGGACAAGAACATCGAGAACATCACCGCGTACAACGCCTCGGAAACCTCAGTTTGGGGTGTGCTAATGCATGGGGTGAATTACTACCCGTTCGAGGACGACTACGAGTGGGCAGAAACCGTACAGGATTTTGGCCGGGTACCCGATTTGATGGAGCTTTACCCTTGGCAGTCCTTGATGCTCGGATCTGAAACTACTGAAGAGGTCGAGGGGGCTACCCACTGGGGGCAGGATAAGGCGGCAAAAATAACGCTGTGATCGGATGTGCCAGGTTGGTGCCTTCCATACTGGCTTGGCGCATTTTTGCATTTTGAGTCTGGTTGCATGTCCATGATATCTCGCGAAGCAGCACCGGAGCAGAGCCCCCAGAGCACGCCATCGAGCATCAGTCGATCGTTCAAGCGAGGCCGCCCCCTGCCATGGGTTTTGATGAAAAGATCAGAGGCCACATACCAGGCTCCGTCCGACAGTTCGTAACGCTTTGGCCATCACAGAATTCCTTTCCGTTGATGGCGGGTGACTCTACAAAATCTCAGCGTCCGATGGGCGATGATTGGGTTTCTCGGGATTTCGTACAGAGATCCGGTCGGTCTCCATCACATTCGCTGATTTTATTCTCGAGCCAGGCTTCTACCTCCGCGACGACGAAGTAAACGTCGGCCTGTTTACTTGACCCAAATTTGATGGGACGAGAGAAACTGGGATCGGCTTCGCGCAACTTTCGAGGCCGGAGCGGCTCTTGTCAAAGCAGTACTGCAGAGAGGTGTGGCTGATCAGGTATTTTTTGGGGCATGTGTAAGCATGTGTGGGTTTCTGTGTGTAAGCTGACACAGATTTAATACCCCTGACAGACTGCTGTGGCGCGACTTCAAACCGGAAAAGCGTCGGAAAACGTTTTGTCGGTGGTTGAGGTAAAGACGACAGCCGCGGATGGGCTTCGAGGGTAGACAGGCTGTCATAAAGCTGGCATTACCCAGCTAAAACAGCCCTAACAGACACAAAAAAGGCACTTTCGATAATCGATAAGTGCCTGATTTGTATGGTTGGTGGAGCCGGGGGGATTTGAACCCCCGTCCGCCAGTACTCCGCTGTCGGTACTACATGCGTAGCCGTGTCTATTGAGTTAACCCTCAGCGACCCGACGGGCAGGGTGCTTTGGGCGAGTTGTGTAAGTTTTAGCCGCTTCGTCCACAACGTACTGCACGGCGATTCTGTTCTGTATGACAATCATTTCGGGTTTACAGACATCCCCTGATGATTGCTGGACCCGAAGGTACCAGAAGGAAGGCTAGCGCCGCTTACGCAGCGAGAGCGTATTCCCCGTAGGTTTCGTCATTGGCAACTATAGGAAGTTGCAACAGTGGATTTACGAGTTCTGTTACCAACTCGGCATGCACCTAAAGTTTCGCAACCGGCGTCGAATCCTAAACGGCCCCGAACCTGCTGTGCATTACCAGCAGGTTTGTAGAGTCTACGCCAAAATGGCCCGCAAGGCCATCCCGAAGGCTGATCCCGCGTGTATCAATGTTCGCTCTTGGGGCTGTTCTGGATGCTCTGGATCGCGCGGGTGGTCAGGGCGATGCATTCCTTGGTGCCTTCCTCGGTGTTTTTTGCCTGGGCTGCCTGGGCTTGTTGCACGGTGGCGTCGATGTTGGCCTGCAGGTCTGCGGCCTGGATGCTGGTCCGGGCGTCGCGGATGGTTTGCAGGTTCATCTGGCATAGGTCTTCCTGGTTCCCGGCGAAGCTGGGGGAGGCCAGGAGCGAAGCGGTGACGAACAGGCCTAAGAGTACAGAGCGTTTCATATGCGTCTCCTTGAGCTGAGGGCCTGGCGCTGCTGGCCATCAGCACGGACTGCCGGGTTCTCGGGAAACTCCCGTTTTGGGAAGCACGATCTGTGGACTGCGGTGGAGGGGCAGGGTTCTATTTTTCTGACCGGCGTCGCGACCGCTGAACATCCGGGCGTAAAAAGGGGCGAAACACCTAATACCTGCGTAGGAGCGAAGCTTGCTCGCGATGATCGTTAACGGTAGCGCGTATTTACTGGGTAAATGCAGCGCTCTCAAGTCCATCGCGAGCAAGCTTCGCTCCTACAGTTGGTACATGCCGATCAAGCCGTTCTAGCCCGGGTCACCCGGTCCACCAGGTAAACCAGCCCGTGATAGTCGATCCCGCCATGCTGGCTCAGGCCGATTTCACAGGTGCGGCTGGTGGAGATGCCTTCGCTGCAGTGCTGCACCGCGTCCTTGAGGCTGCGCAGGGCGTGGGCGTTGAGTTGCGGCGTGGTGAAGCCTTTGTCGCCGGCGAAGCCGCAGCAATGGATGCCTTCCGGGATCACCACGTTATTGCTGCAACGCCGCGCCAGATCGACCAGCGCCTGGCTTTCGCCCAGGTGCTGGGTGCTGCAGGTGACGTGCACGGCGACCGGCGCTTCCTGCGGGGTGAACTCGAGCTTGTCCATCAGGTGGGTGCGGATGAAGCGCACCGGGTCGTACAGGTCCAGGCGCACGTCGCCCAGGTCCTGCACCAGGCGCAGGGTGCAGGGGCTGGTGTCGCAGTAGATCGGGTCGAGGCCGCCGCGGCTGGCGTGGAGCAGGGCGCCGATCAGTTCCTGGCGCTTGTGCTCGGCCTGTTCCGCGTAGCCCTTGGAGGCGAACGGCTGGCCGCAGCACAGGCTCTCCACGTTGTCCGGGATCACCACCTGGTAACCGGCTTTTTCCAGCAGGCCGCGGGTCTTGTCGTAGAGCGAGCTTTGCTCTTTGTCCCCGGCCGCCGGGCCCATGACCCGCGACACACAGGCCGCCAGATAGACCACCCGTGGCCGCTGGTCGCTGACCGCCGGGCTGAACCGAATGGCCCGTTCCGGCTGCGGCATGGCGCTGGTCCATTGCGGCACCTGGCCCTTGGACAGTTTGGTCAGCGCCGCCGAAACCCTGGCCAGGCGTGGCGCCCCCAGCAGCATCCGCGCACCGTTGGCCACATGCAGGGTGAACCGCGCGCCCTGCAAAGTGGCGGCGAAATGCGAGCCAATCCAATCGGCCGCCTTGGCGTGGGTGGCGTGCTGGCTGCGCAGTTTCTTCACCAGCTCGCCGGTGTTGATGCCCACCGGGCAGCGCTGGGCGCACAGGCCGGTGGCGGCGCAGGTGTCGAGGCCCTGGTATTGATAGGCCGCTTCCAGTTCCGTGGTGTCGATGCCGGCGCGTTTGCGCGCCTGAATATCGCGCCAGATCACGATGCGCTGGCGCGGGCTCAGGGTCAGCCCCTTGGATGGGCACACCGGTTCGCAGAAACCGCATTCGATGCACTTATCCACAATCTCGTCGGCCGCCGGCAGCGGCTTGAGGTGCTTGAGGTGGATCTGCGGGTCTTCGCTGAGCACCACGTCCGGGTTGAGGATGCCGTTGGGGTCGAGCAGGCGCTTGAGTTGCCACATCAACTGGTAGGCGTCGCTGCCCCATTCCAGCTCGACGAAGGGCGCCATATTGCGCCCAGTGCCGTGCTCGGCCTTGAGCGAGCCGCCGAACTCCACCGCCACCAGTTGCGCCACGTCATCCATGAAGGCCTGGTAGCGCGCCACTTCCTCGGCACTGTTGAAGCCCTGGGTGAAGACGAAATGCAGGTTGCCCTCCAGCGCATGGCCGAACAGGATCGCCTCGTCGTAGCTGTGCTTGTCGAACAGCGCGATCAGGCGATTGACGCCGATGGCCAGCTGTTCCACCGGGAAGGTCACGTCTTCGATGATCACCGTGGTGCCGGTCTTGCGCACCGCGCCGACGGCGGGAAAGGTGTCCTTGCGGATCGCCCAGAGCCTGGCGTTTTCCTTCGGGTCTTCGGTGAAGTCGACCTGCTTCTCCACTGGGAAAGAGGCGAGGGACGCCATGATTTGCGCCAGTTGTTCCTGCAGCAGCGCGGAAGACGCGGCGCGGGATTCGATCAGCAGCGCGCAGGCATTGGCGGACAGTTGCTGGACGAAGGCCAGCATTCCGGGT
The DNA here is from genome assembly GCF_017349775.1 of Pseudomonas sp. GW460-12-10-14-TSB1. Lineage (NCBI taxonomy): Bacteria > Pseudomonadati > Pseudomonadota > Gammaproteobacteria > Pseudomonadales > Pseudomonadaceae > Pseudomonas > Pseudomonas sp. GW460-12-10-14-TSB1. The sequence goes on along the minus strand of NZ_JACNAC010000005.1, from coordinate 129,867 downwards.
TTGTCCTGTACCGAGCGCAGGCTGCGGCGGTCCAGCAGTTCCACGGCGGACACCGGCTGGTTTTTCAGCACGCTCACCGCGTTGCAGCAGGTTTCCACATCCGGGAAGACGATCAGCGCCGAGGCCTTGTTTGGGTGGTCGACCACCGTGTCGTAGGTCACCGCGCTGATAAAACCCAGGGTGCCCTCGGAGCCCACCAGCAGGTGGCTGAGGATGTCCAGCGGCTCATCGAAATCCACCAGGGCGTTGAGGGACAGGCCGGTGGTGTTTTTCAGGCGGTATTTGTGGCGGATCTTCGCCGCCAGTTCGCTGTTGGCGCGGGTCTCGCGGCCCAGGCTGGCCAGGCGTTCCAGCAGCTCGCCGTGGCTGCTGCGAAAGGCCGCGATGCTGGCGGCGTCTTCGGTGTCCAGGCGGGTGCCGTCGGCCAGCACCAGGCGCAGGCCGGCCAGGGTGTGATAGGTATTTTGCGCGGTGCCGCAGCACATGCCGCTGGCATTGTTGGCGACGATGCCGCCGATCTTGCAGGCGTTGATCGAGGCAGGGTCCGGGCCGATCTTGCGCCCGAACGGCGCTAGCCAGGCGTTGGCCTGGGCACCGATCACCCCCGGTTGCAGGCGGATCTGCTGGCCCTGGTCGCGGATCTCGCGGGTATTCCAGTTGTCGCCGAGCACCAGCAGCACCGAATCGCTGATGGCTTGTCCCGACAGGCTGGTGCCGGCGGCGCGGAAAGTCACTGGCACGCGGTCGCGCTGGGCCAGCTTGAGCAGGGCCACCACTTCATCTTCGGACTCGACGCGGATCACCAGTTGCGGAATCAACCGATAAAAACTCGCGTCGGTACCGAAGGCCAGGGTGGAGAGCGGATCGTCGAAGCGCCGCTCCTGGGGAATCAGTTGTTGTGCATCACGCAGAAAAGCCGCCGGTAGACTCATTGGTCCTCCAGGATCAGCACCACCAGGTCTTTCGGGCCGTGGGCGCCATACGCCAGGACCTGCTCGATATCGGCGGTTTTCGATGGGCCGGACACCAGCAGCGCGTTGGTCGGCATGCCCTGGGCCCAGGCGTATTCCTGCTGGACCTGATAGAAGTTGTCGCGGATCTCGCTGGCCTTGAGTAGGGCGAAATGTACCGGCGGCACCAGGCTCATCAGCCGCGGCTCTTCGCGGGTCGGCCAGAGGATCAGGCTGCCGGTGGCGGCGATGGCGCCGAGGGTGGTGGTGAGGCTGGCCGGGGTGTCGTTGAACAGCTCGGCTTTCCATTGCTCGACCGGCCGATCGTAGGCCTTCAACGTCGGCAGCCCGGGATGCTCGGACCAGTATTGGCTGACACGCTGGCCGTGGGGCGTGGTCGGGGCGATCAGCAGGCTCGGCAACTGGCGCTCGCCCAGCAGGCGGGCGAGCAGCGCCGGCCAGTCCTGGCCAGTGGTCTGGTGAATCTCGGTGTGCACCGCTTCCATCTGCTTGCGCAACTGCGGGATGCGCTGTTCCGGGGTGTAGGTATAAGGCTCGGTGACCAGTGCCTCATCGAAGTTATCCACAATCGGCGTGGTACCGGTCAGGCTGCTGCGCAGCTTGCCGAGGATGTTCTGTTTGGCGCTCATCGACGTTCTCCCTGTTTGGCCAGATGCTCGCGGGCCAGGTCGTGCAAGGACCGGGCGGCGGGTTTCGGTGCGCTGTGGTTTTGCGTCCAGGGGCCGACGTTGCTCGGGGTCAGCGCGCGCAGGCGGGTGGCCGCCAGGCTGAACAGGCGATACAAGGTCGGCGAACTGTTGAGCCTGGCCCAGGCATTCCAGATAAAACGCTCCTTGCGCGAGTATTTGCTGCCCTGGCCGCGCATCACCTGATGGGGGCTGTCTGGAGCCTTGACGTTCTCTTCGCGCAGGCGGCGCAGCAGGCTCGGGATCGGGATCTTCACCGGACACACTTCGCCGCAGGCACCACACAGCGAGGACGCGCTCGGATGGTCCGGCACCTTGGCCAGGCCGACCATGTGCGGGGTGATGATCTTGCCGATGGGGCCGGGGTAGACCTCGCCGTAGGCGTGACCGCCGATGCGGGTGTAGACCGGGCAATGGTTCATGCAGGCGCCGCAGCGGATGCAGTTCAGGGTCTGGCGCAGTTCGCTGTCGGCGAAGGCCTGGCTGCGGCCGTTGTCGAGCAGCACCAGGTGCACTTGTTGTGGGCCGTCCAGCTCATGCTCCTGGCGCGGGCCGGAGATCATGTTGACGTAGGTGGTGATCGGCTGGCCCAGCGCCGAGCGGGTCAGCAGCGACAGCAGCGGCACCACGTCGCGCAGGTTCTCGACGACCTTCTCGATGCCGGTGACGGCGATGTGCACCGGCGGCACCGTGGTGGACATGCGGCCGTTGCCTTCGTTTTCCACCAGCAGCAGGGTGCCGGTTTCGGCCACGGCGAAGTTGACGCCGGAGACGCCGATGTCCGCTTCGAAGAATTTCTGCCGCAGGACCCTGCGACCGATCTGAATGAGTTGGTCAACGTCCTTGGTGTACTCCACGCCGAGTTTGTCGTGGAACAAGGACGCGACCTGACCGGCGTTCTTGTGGATCGCCGGCATGATTATGTGTGAAGGCTTCTCGTGGTCGAGCTGGACGATGAACTCGCCCATGTCCGACTCAAGGCATTCAATGCCTTGTTCAGCGAGGACATGGTTCATCTCCATCTCTTCGCTGACCATCGATTTGCCCTTGATCACTTGCCGCGCCTCGTGAGCCCGGATGATCGAGAGGACGATGCCATTGGCCTCGTCCACCGTTTCCGCCCAGTGCACTGTCACACCGTTGCGGGTCAGGTTCTGTTCAAGCTGCTCGAGCAGGTCGGGCAGCTTGGATAACGCACGGGCCTTGATCGCATTGCCCAGGGCCCGCAGGTGTTCGCGTTCGTGGGCATCGCTGAACGAGGCCGCACGTTTGGCCATGAGGGAATCCATGGCACTGCGAAAGTTGTTTCGCAGTTGTTGGTCACCCAGGGCCTGGTGGACCCGGGTGCGAAAATCGTCCGACACAGTCAGGGTCGGAATCAGCTCCGGGGCGCTCATGCGGCACCTCCGGTACGCTGCCAGAGGAAGCTGGCCAGGTGTTGGCCGCGCAGCGCTTCCCGTTGTTTCTCCAGCGAGCCGTTGATGTTCATCAAGCAGCCGCAGTCGGCACTCAGTACCTGGTGGGCGCCGGACTCCTTCAGCGCACGGGTCTTGTCCGCGACCATCGCGCCGGAGATGTCCGGCATTCGGACGCTGAAAGTCCCGCCAAAGCCACAGCATTCGCTTTCGTGGTCGTGTTCTACCCGCTCCACGTTGCCCAGTTGTGCCAGCAGCTCACGACCGTGCAGGTGGGTATTCATCTCACGCCGTGCCGAGCAGGAGGTGTGCAGCGCCACCTTGACCGGCTCGCCACTGTCCTTGAGCTGCACCTTGCACACATGCAGCAGGAACTCGGCCAGCTCATAGGTACGTTCGGCCAGGGCCTGCACCTGCTTCAAGGTCTGCGGCTCATCCTTGAACAAGTCCGCGTAGTGTTCGCGAATCATCCCCGCACAGGAACCCGACGGCACCACCACCGGATAGTCGCCGGCGAACAGCGCCAGTTGCGAGCGGGCCACGGTGCGCGCCTGCTCGGTGTAACCCGAGGTGTAGGCCGGTTGTCCGCAGCAGCTTTGCCCTTGCGGGTACTCCACGCGAATGCCTTCGCGCTCGAGCAGGTGAATCGCGTCCATCCCGGCTTCGGGGTAGAACAGGTCGACCACACAGGTGCCGAACAGGTAGACCCGCGACGGTTTCTCGCTGGGGTACTGGCGCGGTTCGGCCAAGGGCGGTGCGACACGGGTCGCGTTAGGCACGGCGTTGTAAAAAAGCTCGCTCATCAGGCGTGTCTCCGGGTGGTCCCGGTTATCCGTCTGCCGCGGCTGCTGAATATAGAGAGACAAGCTTTCAGCAGCCTTGCAGACCGGGTTGTGAGTTGCAGACGCCGCACGTGTGGGCCGGTGTCGGTTTTTTCGGTATCGCGATCAGTGCACCAGCATGCCGGTGAACCAGTAGGCCTGGGCCAGGGTGATCAGGCCGACGATGGTGGCAAAGAATAGGCTGTGCTTGAGGGTAAAGCGGAACAGGTCCGATTCCTTGCCCACCAGGCCGGTGGCGGCGCAAGCCACGGCGATCGATTGCGGCGAGATCATCTTGCCGGTCACGCCGCCGCTGGTGTTGGCCGCGACCAGCAGGGTGTCGTTGACGCCGATCTGGTGCGCGGTGGTGGCTTGCAGCGAGCTGAACAGGGCGTTGGACGAAGTGTCCGAACCGGTCAGGAACACCCCCAGCCAGCCGAGGAACGGCGAGAAGAACGGGAACGCTGCGCCCGTGCCGGCCAGCACCAGGGCCATGGTCGAAGACATGCCGGAATAGTTGGTGACGAAGGCGAAGGCCAGCACCATGCCGATGGACAGGATCGGCCAGCGCAGTTCGTAGAAGGTCTCTTTCAAAGTGGTCAGACCAGTTTTGAAATTGATTTTCAGCACCAGCATCGAGATCAGCGCGGAGAAGAAAATCGCTGTGCCGGTCGCGGAAATCGGGTCGAGCTTGAACACCGCCGGAATCGCGGTCGGAGTGGCGACGATCGGCGCGCTCTTGATCACCAGTTGATCCAGGTGCGGAATCGCGAAGTTGAATACCCAGCTGTACATCGAGCCGCCGGCGGCGAACATCGCCTTGAACGGCTTGAGGGTCCAGATGGTGACCAGCACGGTGAGGATCAGGAACGGCGACCAGGCCTTGAAGATTTCACCGAAGCTGTAAGGCGAAGGTTGAGTCGTGCGTGGCTGGCCGAAGCCACCATTCTGCACGACCGCGGCGCCGACGCTGGCGGTGGCCGCGGCGAACGAACGCTTGGGTTGCCAGACCTTGAGGAACAGGGTCAGGGCAATCAGGCTGGCCAGGGCCGAGGTGATATCCGGCAGTTCCGGGCCGATGAAGTTCGAGGTGAAGTACTGGGTCACGGCAAAGCTCAGGCCGGCCACCAGGGCTGCGGGCCAGGTCTCTTTGACACCGCGCAGGCCGTCCATCATGAACACCAGCCAGAACGGTACGAACAGCGACAGCAGCGGCAGTTGGCGACCGGTCATGGCGCCGATCTTGAACGCGTCGATGCCGGTCACCTGGCCAGCCACGATGATCGGAATACCCAGGGCGCCAAAGGCCACCGGGGCGGTGTTGGCGATCAGGCACAGGCCGGCGGCGTACAGTGGGTTGAACCCCAGGCCGACCAGCAGCGCGGCGGTAATGGCGACCGGCGCGCCAAAGCCGGCGGCGCCTTCGAGGAAGGCGCCGAAGCAGAAACCGATCAGCAGCACCTGCAGGCGCTGGTCGTCGGTGATCGACAGCACGGAGCTGCGGATGACCTCGAACTGGCCGCTCTTGACCGTCAGTTTGTAGAGGAAGACGGCGGCGACGATGATCCAGGCGATGGGCCACAGACCGTAGGCAAATCCATAGCCAGCGGCGGCAAGCGCCATGTCGGCAGGCATCTGGAAGGCGAAGATCGCCACCAGAATCGACAACGCCAGGGTGATGCTGCCGGCGACGTGTCCTTTGAGACGGAACACGGCCAGAGCCAGGAAGAAGAAGACGATCGGGATGACGGCGGCGAGGGCGGACAGGCCGAGGCTGCCGAGCGGGCTGTAGAGCTGTTGCCAGGTTTGCATATGGGGTGGCCCCTAATTGTTGTTGGTCAGGCACTGGTCAGCGTATTTGGTTAATTGGTAAGACCAATTTACAATCGCTGTTGGCTAGGGTAAAAGCCTTGTGAGCGGTGTGTCAATTTGCCGCCCTAAAACTTTTGTCGAAGGTGCGGTGCAGATGACTTCTGATCTGCTCGCCGACGTTCGTTCTGATAGGTGCTGGCGCAGCCCCGATAGGCCAGAATAGAGAGCCCGGCGCGCGGTCGGGATCGTGGAGAATGAGTTATGGGGTTTGATCAGATTCGTCAGCGCCGTTTGTCTGACGACATTGTCGAGCGGCTCGAGGGGATGATCCTCGAGGGCACGCTGAAGTCCGGTGAGCGCCTGCCGGCAGAGCGTGCGTTGGCGGAGCAGTTCGGTGTCTCGCGGCCTTCGTTGCGCGAGGCGATCCAGAAGCTGACGGCCAAGGGCTTGCTGGTCAGTCGCCAGGGCGGCGGCAACTATGTGGTGGAGTCGCTGGGTTCGACCTTCAGTGATCCGCTGCTGCAGTTGTTGGAAAGCAATCCTGAAGCCCAGCGCGACTTGCTGGAGTTTCGCCACACCCTGGAAGCCTCATGTGCCTATTACGCCGCGTTGCGTGCCACCGATGTGGACCGTGAACGGCTCACGACGGCCTTCGAGGAATTGCAGGACTGCTATTCCCGGGCGGGCGATGCGACCCGGGCGGAGGAGGGGGCGGCGGACGCGCAATTTCACCTGGCGATTGCCGAGGCCAGCCACAACGCTGTATTGCTGCACACCATTCGGGGGTTGTTCGATCTGCTCAAGCGCAACGTGGTGACCAACATTGGCGGCATGTACAAGCAGCGCACCGAAACCCGCGACATGCTGATCAGCCAGCACCGCGATCTGTACCAGGCGATTATCGAAGGGCGTGCCGAGCAGGCGCGCGAAGTCTCCAGCCGGCACATTCTGTATGTGCAGGAAGTGCTGGAAGAGGTGCGTCAGGAAGTGCAGCGCATGGCCCGGGCGGAGCGGCGCAAGGGGATTTAGTCTGGAGGGATTCATCGCCGGCCAGCTCGTTCCTGGTAGGAACGAGCTGGCTCGCGATCATGGCATCAAGGCAGAAGGGCGTTACTCTTCCTTGCCCTTGTTGCGCACCGCGCGATGCAGCTCACGATCGGAGTCGCGCTCGCGTTCGGTGTGACGCTTGTCGTATTCCTTCTTGCCCTTGCCGAGTGCGATCTCGCACTTGACCATGTGCTTGCTCCAGTAGAGCGACAGGCACACGCAGGCATAACCCTTCTGCTGCACGGCAGCGAACAGCTTCTCCAGCTCGCGCTTGTTGAGCAGCAGTTTGCGCGAGCGCACGGGGTCGGCGATCACATGGGTGCTGGCGGTGGTCAGCGGCGTGAAGTGGCTGCCCAGCAGCCAGGCTTCGCCGTCCTTGAGCAGCACGTAACTGTCGACCAGTTGTGCCTTGCCTGCACGCAGACTCTTTACTTCCCAGCCGGCCAGGACCATGCCAGCCTCGAACCGATGTTCGATGAAGTAATCGTGACGCGCCTTTTTATTTTGCGCGATGGTCCCTGTTGGGTGTTTCTTCTGTTTAGCCATAGGGGCGGCATTATAGGCAGTTGCACGCGTGTCGGCTACGGTGAAGCTGCGTGCTTGAGCAGGTTGAGTGAATCCCGGACAATGCGCGCTCTTTTTTCTCGGTTGGGCGTGTTTTTGATGTCGACGGACAAGGTTTCTGTCCACGGCGGCTGGGCCAGTCGCTGGGTTTTCATACTCGCTGCGACTGGTTCTGCCGTGGGCCTGGGCAGTATCTGGAAATTCCCTTACATGGTCGGCGTCTACGGTGGTGGCGCCTTTGTCCTGGTATTTCTGGCCTGCATCGCACTGATCGGCGTGCCGGTGATGCTGGCGGAAACCCTGATCGGACGTCGCGCCCGGCAAAGCCCGGCCAATGCCTTGAAGGCGCTGGCCCTGGAAGCCGGGCATTCGGCCAAGTGGTCCTGGGGCGCGTTCGCCGGGATGATCACCGCCCTACTGATTCTTTCCTTTTACAGCGTGGTCGGTGGTTGGTCGCTGGACTACATCATCGATATGGGCCGTGGCGATTTCCAGGGTGTGACGGCGGAGCAGGTCGGTGCCTATTTCGGCAATGTGATCGCCGACCCCTGGCGGCTGACGCTGTGGCACACGCTGTTCATGTTGTTGTCGGCGGCCGTCATTGCCAAGGGTGTGGTGGCCGGTCTTGAGCGCAGCCTGCGGATCATGATGCCGCTGCTGTTCGTGATGCTGGTGATCCTGCTGGGATACAGCATGACCACCGGGCATTTCATGGAAGGCGTGCATTTCATGTTCGACTTCAGCACCGACAAGCTGCTCGACGGCCTGTTGCCGGCCATGGGGCATGCGTTCTTTTCCCTGAGCGTCGGCGTCGGTTCCATCATGATCTACGGCGCTTACATGCCGAAGCATTCGTCCATTTCCGGCACTATTGTCGGGGTGGCGCTGCTGGATACCTTCGTTTCACTGCTGGCGGGGCTGGCGCTGTTCCCGATCGTATTTGCCGCCGGGCTGAACCCGAGTGAAGGTCCGGGGCTGATGTTTGTCAGTTTGCCTTTTGCCTTTGGTAATGTGGCGTTCGGCCAGTTGATGGGCGTGGTGTTTTTTGTCCTGGTGGCCATTGCCGCCTGGAGTTCGGCGATTTCGCTGTTGGAACCGATGGTGGCTTATCTGGTGGAGCGGACTCGAATCCGCCGCGGCTGGGTGACGTTCTGGCTGGCGTTTACCTGCTGGTTCGTCGGATTGGGGACGGTGTTCTCCTTCAATATCTGGCAGCAGGCCAAGTTTTTCGTGAACGAAGGCGGGGCTTTCCATCTCTACCAATGGGCGGCGGCGGGTGGTCTGGATTTCTTCGGGGTGATCGATTTCTTCACCTCTCGGATCATGTTGCCCTTGGGTGGCCTCTGCTTTGTAGTGTTCGCGGGTTGGGTGATGGGGCGCGAGGCGGTTCGTGATGAACTGTCGATTCGCAGCCCGCTGCTTTTTGCCCTGACCCTGTTTTTGATGCGCTATGTGGCGCCCATCGGCATTCTTATAGTGTTTGCCGCCCAGTTGTGGAAATGACGCTGACATGACGACACATATTCAACGCTCGGCCCTGCTGCCTTATCCGGCGCAGTTTTTGTACGACCTGGTCAATGACGTGGCGCGCTACCCGGAGTTTCTGCCCTGGTGCTCGTCGGCCGAAGTGCTGGAAAGCAGTGAGGTGCAGATGCGCGCCAGCCTGGCCGTTGCCAAGGGCGGGCTCAGCCAGCATTTCGTGACGCGCAATACCCTGGTGCCGGGCCAGTCGATCGAGATGAACCTGGAGGAAGGGCCGTTCAACCAGTTGCACGGCGTGTGGGTTTTCAAGCCGCTGGGGGAGAAGGCCTGCAAGATCAGCCTGGATTTGTCGTTCGACTACGCCGGTCCACTGGTTCGCGCGACCTTGGGGCCGCTGTTCAATCAGGCGGCCAACACCCTGGTCGATGCGTTTTGTCAGCGGGCCAAGCAGCTGCATGCTTGAGTCAATGATCGAAGTCGAGGTGGTGTATGCCGCGGTCGACCGGCAGCTATTGCTCAGCGTTGCTGTGCCGCCGGGGACTACTGTCCGTGCGGCAGTGAAAAGCTCCGGGATAGGTGCGCAATTTCCAGAGCTGGACCTGGACAGCTGTCCGCTGGGGATCTTTGGCAAAGCGGTTGCGGACCCAGGGACGCAGGTGGTTCGGGCGGACGATCGCATCGAAATCTACCGTCCATTGCTGGCCGATCCCAAAGAGGTTCGACGTCTGCGCGCAGCAAAGGCAGCGCAGGCCCGGGCTCGTACTTCAGAGTCCTGAACAAATCGACAGACAACAAAAAGCCCGGACTCGCCGGGCTTTTTTATTCCACCACAAATTATTGCGGCGAGGTGTCCAGAGGTTCTGGTGTTGGCACCGGAACGGTCTCGACGTTGTCGACGTCCTTCTGGATCTGATCGAGCAGAGAACCTGGCTTGGCCGGTTTTTCCGGTTTTGGCTGCTCGGCGTTTGCGGCAGGGGTGGTCACGGTAGTGCCGCTGTCCTTGCCCAGGATGGCTTCGTCGCGGCTTACGCCAGGCATGAAGTCACCGGAAAGGCTGACCAGTTGGTCGTTACCGTTGAAAATAACGCTGACGCGCTCCTGCTGGCGTTCACCGCCACCTGGTTGCAGGCTGTACAGATAATCCCAGCGATCGGCGTGGAACGTGTCGGTCAACAGAGGGTTGCCCATGATAAACCGTACTTGCCGGCGGGTCATTCCCGGGCGTAACTGGTCTATCATGTCCTGCGTGACGACATTGCCCTGCTGGATGTCGATTTTGTAAACCCCGGGGAATGAACAACCGGCGAGTGCGAGCAGTCCCACGAAGGTGAAACTGGTTAGCAAGAGCTTGGTGTTTTGCATCGGTGGGCGACTTCCACTATCTTGGCTGGGACAACGTAAACCCCGATCATACCCGCATTAAGAGAAGCTGCGAAGCAGCATCCGCGAGAAAGCTGACCATGGTTGAAAATAGCGAACTACGTAAAGCCGGCCTTAAAGTGACTCTGCCACGGGTCAAAATTCTACAAATGCTCGATTCCGCCGAGCAGCGACACATGAGCGCCGAGGATGTTTACAAGGCGCTGATGGAAGCTGGCGAGGATGTCGGTCTGGCCACGGTTTACCGTGTTCTGACCCAGTTTGAAGCAGCAGGCCTTGTGGTACGCCACAACTTTGATGGCGGTCATGCTGTATTCGAACTGGCTGACGGCGGTCACCACGACCACATGGTCAACGTGGATTCCGGTGAAGTGATCGAATTCTTCGACGAAGAAATCGAGAAGCTTCAGAAGGCGATTGTCGAGAAGCATGGCTTCGAGTTGGTGGATCACAACTTGGTGCTGTACGTACGCACGAAGAAATAAGCATGTCGCGCGGATGCTGTCCGCGAAACGATCGAAGGCGACCCAAGGGTCGCCTTCGTGCTTTCTGCTCTTTATTAAAGTGGCAGCTACTCAAGCCTTGGCGGTCACCACCATCTTTTTCGCGTGGGCCAGCGACTCCTTGGTCAGGTCGATGCCGCCCAGCATGCGTGCCACCTCTTCGATCCGCTCGGTCTTGCCCAATTTGGAAACCGCGGTGTGAGTCGCATCGCTGCCGCGCACCTTGTGCACAAAAAGATGTTGATGGCCCTGGGCTGCCACCTGCGGCAAGTGGGTGACCGTCAAGACCTGGCCGCGCTCGCCGAGGCGGCGTAACAGCTGGCCGACGATTTCCGCGGTCGGGCCGCCGATGCCGACGTCCACTTCGTCGAATACCAGGGTAGGAACGCGAGAGGTTTGCGCGGTAATCACCTGGATCGCCAGGCTGATCCGCGACAGCTCGCCTCCGGATGCCACTTTGGCCAGGGCCTTGAGCGGCTGGCCGGGGTTGGCGCTGACCAGCAGCTCGACCTGCTCGAGGCCGTTGGGCTGCAATTCGTCGCTGTTGTTGGCGCGCAGTTCGATGGTGAAGCGGCCCCCGGGCATGCCCAGGCGCTGGATTTCCTGTTCGACGGCGCTGGCCAGGCTGGTTGCCGCCTGTTGGCGCAGTTCGCTCAGCTCCCGGGCCTTTTCGTGATAGTGCCGGGCAAAGGATTTCAGCTCGTCGCCCAAGCGCTCGATGGACTCGTCGTTGGCATCCAAGGTTTCGATTTCCTCCAGCAGTTTCTGCTGCATGGCCGCCACCTCGGTGGGCTGGATCCGGTGTTTGCGAGCCAGGGTGTAGATAGCGTCCAGCCGCTCCTCCAGCTGTTGCAGGCGCGCTGGGTCCGCATCGAAATGGTCGACGAAGCGATTCAGTTCGCCGACCGCCTCTTCGACCTGGATCTGCGCGCTGGCCAGCAAGTTGGTGGCTTCCGCCAGGGCGCCGGAGCTGTTGCCGATGCTCGACAGGCGATTGAGGCTCACGGTCAGGGCGCTGAGGACATTGCCCGAATCACTTTCGCTGCAATGCTCGACGACCTGTCGGCAGATACCCAGCAGGCTTTCGGCATTGGTCAGGTTTTTATGTTCGAGCTCCAGTTGCTCAAGTTCGTTTTCGCCGAGGGCAAGGTTCTCCAGTTCCTCCAGCTGATAGCTGAGGAGCTGGTGGCGAGCCCGCTGCTCGTCCCCGGAATTGGACAGGCGCTCCAGTTCCTGGCGGGTCTGGCGCCAGCGCTGGGCCGCCAGCGATACCTGGCGGGCCAGGTCGGTGGCGCCGGCGTACTCGTCGAGCAGGCGGCGGTGGGTGTCGGTTTTCAGCAGCGACTGGTGTTCATGCTGGCTGTGGATATCGATCAGCAGTTCGCCGAGGGCCTTGAGGTCGCCTAGCGGGCAGGGAGAACCGTTGATATAGCCGCGGGAACGGCCTTCGGCGGTGATGACCCGGCGCAGTATGCACGGGCTGTCGTTGTCCAGGTCGCGTTCGGCGAGCCAGGTGCGTGCCTCGGGGATGTCTTCCAGGTCGAAGGTGGCGAGAATGTCGGCCTTGTCGGCGCCTGGGCGTACCACGCCGCTGTCGGCGCGATCACCCAGGGTCAGCCCCAGGGCGTCGAGCATGATCGACTTGCCGGCGCCGGTTTCACCCGTGATGACGCTCATCCCGCGATCCAGCTCCAGATCGAGATGTTCAACGATGGCGTAGTTGTGTACGGACAGGTGCACCAGCATAAAGGCCGCTCCCAAGCTTTAGGTCTGGTTATTTATACAGTGTTTTGTTTTCGGCTGACAATGCCCGGCATTAGCTCGATTCGCTTGTTTGGTGGATTTTTTTATCGCGTGTGGGAATGGTTGATGAACGGTGTTTTGCCTCGCGCAATGATTTTTGCCGAGGGCGCAGCCCTTGAACCTGAAAAATGCGGCCCCATATACCGGGGCAGAAGCGTGAGTTGAGCTCACGGACGATATTGAAAGGAGAATTTTATGGCTGACGAACAGACGCTGGACACGCAAAACCCCGACGCCAATCAGGCCCCTGAGGCTTCGGGCGAAGATCTGGCGGCTCGTGTGCAAGTGCTCGAAGAGCAGTTGGCTGGCGCTCAGGATCAGGCACTGCGTGTTGCGGCCGATCTGCAGAACGTCCGCCGCCGTGCCGAGCAGGATGTAGAAAAAGCTCACAAATTCGCCCTCGAGCGTTTTGCTGGCGACCTGCTGCCGGTGATCGACAGCCTCGAGCGCGGTCTTGAGTTGTCCAGCCCGGACGACGAAAGCATTCGCCCGATGCGTGAAGGTATCGAGCTGACCCTGAAGATGTTCCAGGACACCCTGAAGCGTTATCAACTGGAAGCGATCGACCCGCATGGCGAACCGTTCAACGCTGAGCAGCACCAGGCGATGGCCATGCAGGAAAGTGCCGACGTCGAGCCGAACAGCGTTCTCAAGGTGTTCCAGAAGGGCTATCAGCTCAACGGCCGCCTGCTGCGCCCGGCCATGGTCGTGGTCAGCAAGGCGCCTGCACCGGTTTCGCCTTCGATTGACGAGAAGGCTTGAAATCGCGCACAGGGCCCCCATTTATAGGCCAAGCGTTTAAGTGCTACCGCAGTCGGCCACCACTGCTGCGGCAACAAAATCTAAAGTTTCGGGAGAGTTAACATGGGCAAAATTATCGGTATCGACCTGGGGACTACCAACTCCTGCGTCTCCATTCTTGAAAACGGCAACGTAAAAGTTATCGAAAACGCTGAAGGCGCGCGTACCACGCCGTCCATCATCGCTTACGCCAACGATGGCGAAATTCTGGTTGGCCAGTCGGCCAAGCGTCAGGCAGTGACCAATCCGCACAACACCCTGTACGCGGTGAAGCGTCTGATCGGTCGTCGTTTCGACGAAGAAGTCGTGCAGAAAGACATCCAGATGGTCCCTTACAAGATCGTCAAGGCTGACAATAACGATGCCTGGGTTGAAGTGAACGGCCAGAAAATGGCTCCGCCACAGATCTCGGCTGAAATCCTCAAGAAAATGAAGAAGACCGCCGAAGACTACCTCGGCGAGGCTGTGACCGAAGCGGTGATCACTGTTCCGGCCTACTTCAACGACAGCCAGCGCCAGGCGACCAAAGACGCCGGCCGCATCGCTGGCCTGGACGTAAAACGTATCATCAACGAACCAACCGCGGCCGCTCTGGCTTACGGCATGGACAAGGCTAAGGGCGATCACACCGTGATCGTTTATGACCTGGGTGGCGGTACCTTCGACGTTTCCGTGATCGAAATCGCTGAAGTCGATGGCGAGCACCAGTTCGAAGTACTGGCAACCAACGGTGACACCTTCCTCGGTGGTGAAGACTTCGATATCCGTCTGATCGACTACCTCGTGGACGAGTTCAAGAAAGAAAGCGGCATGAACCTCAAGGGTGACCCGCTGGCCATGCAGCGCCTGAAAGAAGCTGCTGAAAAGGCCAAGATCGAGCTGTCCTCGAGCCAGCAGACCGACGTCAACCTGCCGTACATCACCGCAGACGCCACCGGTCCTAAGCACCTGAACGTGAAGATCTCCCGCGCCAAGCTGGAATCGCTGGTTGAAGACCTGGTTCAGCGCACCATCGAGCCTTGCCGCATCGCCATGAAAGACGCCGGTATCGACGTCAGCAAGATCGACGACGTGATCCTGGTCGGCGGTCAGACCCGTATGCCGCTGGTGCAGAAGCTGGTGACCGATTTCTTCGGTAAGGAAGCACGCAAGGACGTGAACCCGGACGAAGCTGTTGCCATGGGTGCTGCCATCCAGGGCGCGGTACTGGCCGGTGACGTGAAAGACGTGCTGCTGCTGGACGTCAGCCCGCTGACCCTGGGTATCGAAACCATGGGTGGCGTGATGACCGCGCTGATCGAGAAAAACACCACGATTCCTACCAAGAAATCGCAAGTGTTCTCGACTGCCGACGACAACCAGGGCGCAGTGACCATTCACGTGCTGCAGGGCGAGCGTAAGCAAGCCGCGCAGAACAAGTCCCTGGGCAAGTTCGACCTGGCCGAGATCCCGCCAGCTCCACGTGGCGTGCCGCAAATCGAAGTGACTTTCGACATCGACGCCAACGGCATCCTGCACGTAGGTGCGAAAGACAAGGCGACCGGCAAGACCCAGTCGATCGTGATCAAGGCCAACTCCGGTCTGTCCGAGGAAGAAATTCAGCAGATGGTTCGTGATGCTGAAGTCAACGCCGAAGAAGACCGTAAGTTCGAAGAGCTGGCCAGTGCGCGTAACCAAGGCGATGCCCTGGTTCACTCGACTCGCAAGATGGTCGCTGATGCGGGCGACAAAGTGACCGCTGAAGAGAAGACTGCGATCGAAGCTGCCGTGGTTGCCCTTGAAGCTGCTATCAAAGGCGACGACAAGGCCGCCATCGACGCCAAGGTCGAAGAGCTGTCGAAAGTGTCGGCTCCGGTTGCCCAGAAGATGTACGCCGAGCAGGCTCAGCCAGCAGAAGGCGCAGCTTCGCAGGCCGAGTCGGCCGAGAAAGCCGACGACGTCGTCGACGCTGAGTTCGAAGAAGTAAAAGACCACAAGTAAGACTGCTTGTTGGTCGGCCGGTTGACTGCCTTTGTGCGGTGACTGGTAGGATGTCGCCGCGCGGGAGCTTGCTCCCGCGTTGGCGTGTCTGGAGCAAGCGAATTTTTTACGGCGTGCGGCTCTTTTCGCGCGCTGGCGGTACGGTCGGAAATGCTCCTGCTTTCCGTTCGGGATTACCGCAATTGTCGGCCAGTCTGTTGGTCGTCTATCCAAGACCAGGATCGTTGAATTGACGTGAGTTGGGTCCGGGCCTGTATTGGGGCTCAACGAGTTTGACGAGGCTCAGGAGAGCGTTGTCGAACGTCCTTAAGAGTGCGAAGACTTATGGCAAAGCGTGACTATTACGAAGTATTGGGTGTGGAGCGAGGCTCGAGCGAAGCCGACCTGAAAAAGGCTTACCGCCGCCTGGCGATGAAGCACCACCCGGACCGTAATCCCGGCGACAAAGCGTCGGAAGATATGTTCAAGGAGGCCAACGAGGCCTACGAAGTATTGTCTGACTCGAGCAAGCGCGCGGCTTATGACCAGTACGGTCATGCCGGTGTCGATCCGAGCATGGGCGGTGGTGGCGCCGGTTTCGGTGGCCAGAACTTCTCCGACATCTTTGGCGATGTCTTCAGTGATTTCTTTGGTGGCGGTCGTGGTGGCTCCCGTGGCGGCGCTCAGCGTGGCAGCGACTTGCGCTACACCCTGGAGCTGAACCTGGAAGAGGCGGTGCGCGGTACCACCGTGAATATCCGCGTTCCGACGCTGGTCAACTGCAAGCCTTGCGATGGCTCGGGTGCCAAGAAAGGCTCCTCGCCCGTTACCTGTCCGACCTGTGGCGGTATTGGCCAGGTGCGTATGCAGCAGGGCTTCTTCTCGGTGCAGCAGACCTGCCCGCGCTGCCATGGTCAGGGCAAGATCATTTCCGACCCGTGCGATTCCTGTCACGGCGAAGGCCGTGTCGAAGAGTACAAGACGCTGTCGGTGAAGGTGCCGGCGGGTGTCGATACCGGCGATCGCATTCGTCTGTCCGGCGAAGGGGAGGCGGGTACCCAGGGTGGCCCTACAGGCGACCTGTATGTGGTGATCAATGTGCGTGAGCACTCGATCTTCCAGCGCGACGGCAAGCACCTGTTCTGCGAAGTGCCTATCAGCTTCGTTGACGCGGCGCTGGGCGGCGAGCTGGAAATCCCGACGCTGGATGGCCGGGTCAAGCTGAAGATCCCTGAGGGGACCCAGACCGGCAAGCAGTTCCGCGTGCGTGGCAAGGGCGTGGCTCCGGTTCGTGGCGGTGGCGCTGGCGACTTGATGTGCCGCGTTGCGGTGGAAACGCCGGTGAACCTGAGTCGTCGTCAGCGTGAGTTGCTCGAAGAGCTGCGTGGCTCCCTGGCGGATGACAATACCCACTCGCCGAAAACCACTGGTTGGTTCGAAGGCGTGAAGCGCTTCTTCGGCGACCTGTAAGGAGCGCGGCATGCGACGTATAGCTGTAATGGGCGCCGCGGGGCGCATGGGTAAGAATCTGGTGGAGGCGGTGCAGC
The DNA here is from genome assembly GCF_017349775.1 of Pseudomonas sp. GW460-12-10-14-TSB1. Taxonomy (NCBI): domain Bacteria; kingdom Pseudomonadati; phylum Pseudomonadota; class Gammaproteobacteria; order Pseudomonadales; family Pseudomonadaceae; genus Pseudomonas; species Pseudomonas sp. GW460-12-10-14-TSB1. The sequence goes on along the minus strand of NZ_JACNAC010000005.1, from coordinate 113,076 downwards.
AACGCTCGCCGCTCTCCGGGCTTACTGCGGCCATCGTGCGGCCTGGCAGTTCCTTGGTCGGTGCCGATGCTGGCGAGCTGGCATCGCTGGGGCGCATCGGTGTGCCGATGTCCGACAGCCTGGAAAAGGTCGCCGATGAATTCGATGTGTTGATCGATTTCACGCTTCCGGAAGTGATGCTGAAGAACCTGGCGTTTTGCCGCAAGGCGGGCAAGGCCATGGTGATCGGTACCACGGGGCTGGGTGCCAAGGAAAAGCAGGTGCTGGCCGAGGCGGGCAAGGATATTCCGATCGTGTTCGCCGCCAACTTCAGTGTTGGCGTCAACCTGTCGCTGAAGCTGCTCGACATGGCGGCCCGCGTGCTGGGCGATGATGCGGACATCGAAATCATCGAAGCGCATCACCGGCACAAGATCGACGCGCCTTCGGGTACCGCGTTGCGCATGGGTGAGGTGATTGCCGATGCGTTGGGGCGTGATCTGCAGAAGGTCGCGGTGTATGGTCGCGAAGGTCATACCGGTGCCCGCGAGCGTGAAACCATTGGGTTCGCCACTGTTCGTGGCGGTGATGTGGTTGGTGATCACACCGTATTGTTCGCTGCCGAGGGCGAGCGCCTGGAGATCACCCACAAGGCCTCCAGCCGCATGACTTTCGCCAAGGGCGCGGTACGTGCTGCATTGTGGCTGGACGGTCGTTCGGCGGGTCTTTATGACATGCAGGATGTGCTGGATCTGCGTTGAGATGCATCCAAAACAGGGCTCGGCTTCGCGCTTGAGCCCTGTTTTACTCCGCTAAGCGATGTTCTGTCGCATTCCTCTGCCTTTAAGGCTCTTTAGCGGTGGACCAAAAAAGCCTTTTTCTGTAAGCTACAGCTTTAGTGTGTCCACTAAAAGCGCGCAGAATAATTCAGTGAAGAAGCGGGGTGACGTGTCCATACGTCACTCCGCTTTTTTACAACCTGCGATCGCCCTTTCAGGCTTTATTTACGGGAGGTCTTCTTGACTAAGCCAGCCATACTCGCCCTTGCTGATGGCAGCATTTTTCGCGGCGAAGCCATTGGAGCCGACGGTCAGACCGTTGGTGAGGTGGTGTTTAACACCGCAATGACCGGCTATCAGGAAATCCTTACCGATCCTTCCTACGCCCAACAGATCGTTACCCTGACTTACCCGCACATCGGCAACACTGGCACCACGCCGGAAGACGCCGAGTCCGATCGTGTCTGGTCGGCCGGTCTGGTGATTCGCGACCTGCCACTGGTTGCGAGCAACTGGCGTAACACCCTGTCCCTGTCCGATTACCTGAAAGCCAACAATGTCGTGGCGATCGCCGGTATCGACACCCGTCGCCTGACGCGCATCCTGCGCGAGAAAGGCGCACAGAACGGCTGCATCATGGCCGGCGACGACATCTCCGACGAAGCGGCGATTGCTGCTGCACGCGGCTTCCCTGGCCTGAAAGGCATGGATCTGGCGAAGGTCGTCAGCACCAAGGAAAGCTACGAGTGGCGCTCCAGTGTCTGGAGCCTGAAGACCGACAGTCATCCGACTATCGAAGCTTCCGAGCTGCCTTATCACGTGGTTGCCTACGACTACGGCGTCAAGCTGAACATCCTGCGCATGCTGGTCGAGCGCGGTTGCCGCGTGACCGTAGTGCCTGCGCAAACCCCGGCCAGCGACGTCCTGGCACTCAAGCCTGACGGTGTGTTCCTGTCCAACGGTCCTGGTGACCCCGAGCCTTGCGATTACGCCATCCAGGCGATCAAGGACGTGCTGGAAACCGAGATTCCGGTCTTCGGTATCTGCCTGGGCCACCAACTGCTGGCACTGGCCTCCGGCGCCAAGACGGTGAAGATGGGCCACGGTCACCACGGTGCCAACCACCCGGTCCAGGACCTGGACAGCGGTGTAGTGATGATCACTAGCCAGAACCACGGTTTTGCGGTGGACGAAACCACCCTGCCGGGCAACGTGCGGGCGATCCACAAGTCGCTGTTCGACGGCACCCTGCAAGGCATCGAGCGTACCGACAAGAGTGCATTCAGCTTCCAGGGCCACCCTGAAGCGAGCCCGGGCCCGAACGATGTGGCGCCGCTGTTCGATCGTTTCATCAACGAGATGGCCAAGCGACGCTGAGTGCCCGCCCCTGAAGGTGGCCCCGGCATCGGCGGCCCCTTCAGCGCTTCAGAGATTTGATCAAGACGGCTTGCCGACTGACCTGCGGATTTGAGTGACAACCCATGCCAAAACGTACAGACATTAAAAGCATCCTGATTCTCGGCGCTGGCCCGATCGTGATCGGCCAGGCCTGCGAATTCGATTACTCCGGCGCCCAGGCTTGCAAGGCCCTGCGCGAAGAGGGTTACCGGGTCATCCTGGTGAACTCCAACCCGGCGACCATCATGACCGACCCGGCCATGGCCGACGCCACCTACATCGAGCCGATCAAGTGGCAGACCGTTGCCAAGATCATCGAGAAAGAGCGTCCGGACGCTCTGCTGCCGACCATGGGTGGCCAGACTGCACTGAACTGCGCCCTGGACCTGGAGCGTGAAGGCGTTCTGGAGAAGTTCGGCGTGGAAATGATCGGCGCCAACGCCGACACCATCGACAAAGCCGAAGACCGTTCGCGCTTCGACACCGCGATGAAGGCGATCGGCCTGGAGTGCCCGCGCTCCGGTATCGCCCACAGCATGGACGAGGCCAATGCGGTCCTCGAGAAGCTGGGCTTCCCGTGCATCATCCGCCCGTCCTTCACCATGGGAGGTACCGGTGGCGGTATCGCCTACAACCGTGAAGAGTTCGAAGAAATCTGCGCCCGCGGCCTGGACCTGTCGCCGACCAAGGAACTGCTGATCGACGAATCGCTGATCGGCTGGAAAGAGTACGAGATGGAGGTGGTCCGCGATAAGAAGGACAACTGCATCATCGTTTGCTCGATCGAAAACTTCGACCCGATGGGCGTGCACACCGGTGACTCGATCACCGTGGCTCCAGCACAGACCCTGACCGACAAGGAATACCAGATCCTGCGTAACGCCTCCCTGGCGGTACTGCGCGAGATTGGCGTGGAAACCGGTGGCTCCAACGTCCAGTTCGGCATCTGCCCGAACACTGGCCGCATGGTAGTGATCGAGATGAACCCGCGGGTGTCCCGTTCTTCGGCCCTGGCTTCGAAAGCTACCGGCTTCCCGATTGCCAAGGTCGCGGCCAAGCTGGCCGTGGGTTACACCCTGGACGAACTGTCGAACGACATCACCGGCGGCAAGACCCCGGCGTCCTTCGAACCGTCCATCGACTACGTCGTGACCAAGCTGCCACGCTTCGCCTTCGAGAAGTTCGCCAAGGCTGACGCCCGCCTGACCACCCAGATGAAGTCGGTGGGTGAAGTGATGGCCATCGGCCGGACCTTCCAAGAGTCCCTGCAGAAAGCGCTGCGCGGCCTGGAAGTGGGCGTCTGCGGTCTGGATCCGAAGCTCGACCTGAGCAACCCGGAAAGCATGAACGTGCTCAAGCGTGAGCTGACCGTGCCGGGCGCCGAGCGTATCTGGTACGTGGCTGACGCCTTCCGTGCCGGCATGACCGTCGAGCAGATCTTCGGCATGAACATGATCGACCCTTGGTTCCTGGTGCAGATCGAAGATCTGATCAAGGAAGAGGAGAAGGTCAAGACTCTGGGGCTGTCGGCCATCGACCGCGACCTGATGTTCCGCCTCAAGCGCAAGGGCTTCTCCGACCAGCGTCTGGCCAAGCTGCTGGGCGTGACCGAGAAGAACCTGCGTACCCACCGCCACAAGCTGGAAGTGTTCCCGGTCTACAAGCGTGTCGACACCTGCGCGGCCGAGTTCGCCACCGATACCGCCTACCTGTACTCGACCTACGAGGAAGAGTGCGAGGCAGCACCTTCGGGGCGTGACAAGATCATGATCCTGGGTGGCGGTCCGAACCGTATCGGCCAAGGCATCGAGTTCGACTACTGCTGCGTGCACGCGGCACTGGCGCTGCGTGACGATGGTTATGAAACCATCATGGTCAACTGCAACCCGGAAACCGTTTCCACCGACTACGACACCTCCGATCGCCTGTACTTCGAGCCAGTGACCCTGGAAGACGTGCTGGAAATCGTCCGCGTCGAGAAGCCAAAAGGCGTGATCGTCCAGTACGGCGGCCAGACTCCGCTGAAACTGGCGCGTGCCCTGGAAGCGGCGGGCGTGCCGATCATCGGTACCAGCCCTGACGCCATCGACCGTGCCGAAGATCGTGAGCGCTTCCAGCAGATGGTCGAGCGCCTGAACCTGCGTCAGCCGCCAAACGCCACCGTGCGCAGCGAAGACGAAGCGATTCGTGCCGCAGCCAAGATCGGCTACCCGCTGGTAGTGCGTCCGTCCTATGTGCTGGGCGGCCGGGCGATGGAAATCGTTTACGAAGAAGAAGAACTCAAGCGCTACCTGCGTGAAGCGGTGCAAGTGTCCAACGACAGCCCGGTGCTGTTGGACCACTTCCTCAACTGCGCCATCGAGATGGACGTGGATGCAGTCTGCGACGGCAAGGACGTGGTGATCGGCGCGATCATGCAGCACATCGAACAGGCTGGCGTGCACTCCGGTGACTCTGCTTGCTCGCTGCCACCGTACTCGCTGCCTGCGCACATCCAGGACGAGATGCGTGAACAGGTCAAGAAGATGGCGCTGGAGCTGGGTGTGGTTGGCCTGATGAACGTACAGCTGGCCCTGCAGGGTGAGCAGATCTACGTCATCGAAGTGAACCCGCGTGCTTCCCGTACCGTGCCGTTCGTTTCCAAGTGCATCGGTGTCTCCCTGGCAATGATCGCTGCGCGCGTCATGGCGGGTAAGACCCTGAAAGAGCTGGGCTTCACCAAGGAAATCATTCCTAACTTCTACAGCGTCAAGGAAGCGGTGTTCCCGTTCGCCAAGTTTCCAGGCGTCGACCCGATCCTCGGCCCAGAGATGAAGTCGACCGGTGAAGTGATGGGCGTCGGTGACACCTTCGGCGAAGCCTTTGCCAAGGCCCAGATGGGCGCCAGCGAAGTGCTGCCGACTGGCGGTACCGCATTCATCAGCGTGCGTGACGACGACAAGCCGCTGGTTGCGGGCGTGGCGCGTGATCTGATCAACTTGGGCTTCGAAGTGGTCGCCACTGCCGGCACTGCCAAGCTGATCGAAGCGGCAGGCCTGAAGGTGCGCCGTGTGAACAAGGTGACTGAAGGTCGTCCGCACGTGGTCGACATGATCAAGAATGACGAAGTCACGCTGATCATCAACACTACCGAAGGTCGTCAGTCGATCGCCGACTCTTACTCCATTCGTCGTAACGCCTTGCAGCACAAGATCTACTGCACCACTACCATTGCTGCGGGCGAGGCCATCTGTGAAGCGCTCAAGTTCGGTCCGGAAAAGACCGTGCGCCGCTTGCAGGATCTACATGCAGGATTGAAGGCATGATCAAATACCCAATGACTGTCCAGGGCGCTCGCGCCCTGGAAGAAGAGTTGACTCACCTGACCAAGGTCGTTCGTCCGAAGCTCAGCCAGGACATCGGTACGGCCCGCGAGCTGGGTGATTTGAAGGAAAACGCGGAATACCATGCTGCGCGCGAACAGCAAGGCATGGTCGAGGCGCGGATTCGTGATATCGAGGGTCGCATGCAGAATGCGGTGATCATCGATGTCACCACCATCCCTCATTCCGGTAAGGTGATTTTCGGCACCACCGTCGAAATCGCCAACGTCGAAACCGATGAAAGCGTCACCTACCAGATCGTTGGTGAGGATGAGGCTGACATCAAGCTCGGAAAGATCTCTGTAGGTTCGCCCATTGCCCGTGCCTTGATCGCCAAGGAAGAGGGTGATGTGGTTACCGTTAAAACGCCTAGCGGCGTGATCGAGTACGAGATTGTCGAAGTCCGCCACATCTGAACGAGGGCGCCTGCTGAGTGCGGGCGCCATGCTTTGGCAACTGACCCAGATGTTGTGGGTTGGCGGTGTGTGGTTGTTGCATGTCGGCTTATTACCGGTGCTGGGCCAGATCGGCCTGGCGCCGCTGCTGATCGAAGAGATCGGTCATGTGCTAAGTGCACTGCTGGTTGGTTTTTCAGCGGTATGCATCGTTCTTCAGATGCTGGTATTGGTACGTGCTGAAGGGCTGGCGAGCCTGTGGCGGGATATGCGTGGGCAGTTGCTGTTGATGGCGTTATGCGCGTGCGCGATGTATTTCGTGGTGCGCTTAGGGCTGTCGGATGCCGAGCGTTGGCAGTTGTTCAGCTATCTTGTCTTGGGTTTTTCCGGCCTGGTACTGGTATTGCAGCCGGTGCCTGGATGGAGTGGCGGGGCGCGCGAAGCACGCCCTTGACCCCTGTCGACGTCAGTGGAAGCGATGGACGTTGGACAGTTGCTTGTTTACCTTGGCGTTCTTGCGATAAATCAGCGCCATTTTGCCGATGACCTGCACCAGATCCGCTTTGCCGGCCTTGCACAGTTCGGCAATGGCTTCCAGGCGGGACTCGCGTTCGAGGATGTTGAGCTTGATCTTGATCAGTTCGTGATCGCTCAAGGCGCGTTCAAGTTCGGCCAACACACCTTCGGTCAAACCGTTGTCAGCCACAGTCAATACTGGTTTCAGATGGTGGCCAATGGATTTGTACTGTTTCTTCTGCTCTTGAGTGAGCGGCATAATCTGACCCCTGCGTCTGATCTTGTAAAAAGCGGCGGCCAGTTTACCCGAGCGCGTCCGGGACCGCCCAGTTAATCACGACCCGTTTTATTTTTTGAGGTGGCCCGTGGCCCGTTCCAAGACAAGCCATAACTGGCTGAAAGAGCACTTCAACGACCCATTCGTCAAGATGGCGCAAAAAGATGGGTACCGTTCACGTGCCAGCTACAAATTGCTGGAAATCCAGGAAAAGGATCGTTTGATCCGGCCGGGCATGAGCGTCATCGACCTGGGTGCGGCGCCAGGAGGCTGGTCGCAGGTGACCAGTCGTCTGATTGGCGGGCAGGGCCGGCTGATCGCGTCCGACATCCTGGAAATGGACAGCATCCCCGATGTCACCTTTATTCAGGGCGACTTCACCGAAGACGCAGTGTTGGCTCAAATCCTCGAGGCAGTCGGAAATTCCCAGGTTGACCTTGTGATTTCCGATATGGCCCCCAATATGAGTGGTACGCCTGCCGTAGATATGCCGCGGGCGATGTTTCTGTGCGAGTTGGCACTTGATTTGGCGGGGCGGGTTCTTCGTCCCGGTGGCGACTTCCTGATAAAGATTTTCCAGGGAGAAGGTTTCGACGAATACCACAAGAACGTTCGCAAGATGTTCGACAAGGTAGTGATGCGCAAACCGAGTTCTTCCCGTGATCGTTCTCGCGAGCAATATCTGCTGGGACGTGGTTTTCGCGGGCGTATCGAGTAAAGGTTGTTTTTGACCGGGTTGATAGTTTTTTCGTATTTCGCCCCGGGGGCTTAAGCGAATATTGTGTAATCTGGGTTTCACAAAGGGTTACAGACAGCGCCTGCCAGAGCTGTAGGTAATGTAGTAAGTTAGGTCGGTGAATATCATGCGAAGCGCGCGCCAGCAGCGGAGCTTGCTTCAGAGGGTAGTTAATTGAACGATATGGCAAAGAATCTGATCCTGTGGTTGATCATCGCGGCTGTCCTGGTGACGGTGATGAACAACTTCTCCAGCCCTAACGAGCCGCAGACCCTCAACTATTCCGACTTTATCCAGCAAGTTAAGGATGGCAAGGTCGAGCGCGTAGCCGTTGATGGTTATGTGATTACCGGCAAGCGCAACGATGGCGATAGCTTCAAGACCATTCGTCCTGCGATTCAGGACAATGGCCTGATCGGTGACCTGGTGGATAACCACGTGGTTGTCGAAGGCAAGCAGCCTGAGCAGCAAAGCATCTGGACTCAACTGCTGGTCGCCAGCTTCCCGATCCTGGTGATCATCGCCGTCTTCATGTTCTTCATGCGGCAGATGCAGGGTGGTGCCGGTGGCAAGGGCGGGCCGATGAGCTTTGGCAAGAGCAAGGCGCGCCTGCTGTCCGAAGATCAGGTGAAAACCACCCTGGCGGATGTCGCAGGTTGCGACGAGGCCAAGGAAGAAGTGGGTGAGCTGGTTGAGTTCCTCCGCGATCCGGGCAAGTTCCAGCGTCTGGGCGGCCGCATTCCTCGCGGTGTACTGATGGTTGGTCCGCCGGGTACCGGTAAGACCTTGCTGGCCAAGGCCATCGCTGGTGAAGCCAAGGTTCCGTTCTTCACCATTTCCGGTTCCGACTTCGTCGAAATGTTCGTTGGTGTAGGTGCCAGCCGCGTTCGCGATATGTTCGAGCAGGCAAAGAAACATGCTCCGTGCATCATCTTCATCGACGAAATCGATGCCGTCGGTCGCCATCGTGGTGCCGGCATGGGCGGTGGTCATGATGAGCGTGAACAGACTCTCAACCAGTTGCTGGTCGAGATGGATGGCTTTGAAATGAATGACGGCATCATTGTCATTGCCGCCACCAACCGTCCAGATGTGCTGGACCCGGCGCTGTTGCGTCCAGGTCGCTTCGACCGTCAGGTCGTGGTTGGTCTGCCGGATATCCGTGGTCGCGAGCAGATCCTGAAAGTTCACATGCGTAAAGTGCCAATGGGTGAGGATGTCGCACCGGCGGTGATCGCTCGTGGTACGCCAGGCTTCTCCGGTGCTGACCTGGCCAACCTGGTGAACGAGGCGTCGCTCTTTGCTGCCCGTAGTGGCAAACGCATCGTTGAGATGAAAGAATTCGAACTGGCCAAAGACAAGATCATGATGGGCGCGGAGCGCAAATCCATGGTCATGTCCGAGAAAGAAAAGCAGAACACCGCTTATCACGAAGCTGGCCATGCCATCGTCGGTCGCGTAGTGCCTGAGCACGATCCGGTCTACAAGGTTTCGATCATCCCGCGTGGCCGGGCTCTGGGTGTAACCATGTTCCTGCCGGAAGAAGATCGCTACAGCCTGTCCAAGCGTGCGCTGATCAGTCAGATCTGCTCGCTGTACGGCGGTCGTATCGCTGAAGAAATGACATTGGGCTTTGACGGTGTAACTACCGGTGCTTCCAACGACATCATGCGCGCCAGTCAGATTGCGCGGAACATGGTGACCAAGTGGGGGCTTTCCGAGAAGTTGGGCCCGTTGATGTACGCCGAAGAAGAGGGCGAGGTCTTTCTGGGGCGCAGTGCTGGCAGCCAGCATGCCAGCCTGTCTGCGGAAACCGCTAAGCTGATCGACTCCGAAGTTCGTAGCATCATCGACCAGTGCTATGGCACCGCCAAGCAGATCCTCACGGATAACCGCGACAAGCTGGATGCGATGGCCGATGCCTTGATGAAGTATGAAACCATCGATGCCGAGCAGATCGACGACATCATGGCTGGTCGTACCCCTCGCGAGCCTCGCGATTGGGAGGGCGGTTCGGGTACCACACCTCCGGTGGTGCAGAATGAACGTCCAGAAACACCGATCGGCGGCCCGGCTGCTGACCACTAAGGTTTGAAATGACTTCTATGTCGTCCTCGACCCGGTTGCCTTGCGGCAACCGGGTTCTTGATTTGGCCCATACGCATGTCATGGGCATTCTTAATGTCACTCCCGATTCCTTCTCTGATGGTGGCCGCTTCAGCCAGCTGGATGCTGCCTTGCGCCATGCCGAGGGTATGGTGCAGGCGGGCGCGACGCTCATCGATGTGGGGGGCGAGTCCACTCGGCCTGGTGCGCGGGCGGTATCGCCGCTTGAAGAGCTGGAGCGCGTAGCGCCTATCGTCGAGCGCATCCATCGTGAACTGGATGTCATTATTTCGGTCGATACCTCCACGCCTGCGGTCATGCGCGAAACTGCGCGCCTTGGCGCGGGCTTGATCAACGATGTTCGATCGTTGCGACGGGATGGCGCGCTGGATGCGGCGGCAGCCACAGGTTTGCCGGTCTGCCTTATGCATATGCTCGGTGAGCCAGGCGATATGCAGGACAATCCGCAGTATCGGGATGTAACCAAGGAAGTGGGGGAGTTCCTGGCTGAGCGTATGGCTCAGTGTGCAGCGGTGGGTATTGGGGCGGAGCGGATCATTCTGGATCCAGGTTTCGGCTTCGCGAAGACCCTGCAGCACAACTTGAGCCTGTTCAAGCATATGGATGCCCTGCATGCCCTTGGTCAGCCTTTGCTGGTTGGTGTTTCGCGAAAGAGCATGATAGGTCAGGCATTGAGTCGCCCTGTTGGAGAGCGCCTGTATGGCGGGCTGGCTCTTGCTGCTTTGGCTATGTCCAAAGGGGCAAAGATCCTGCGGGTCCATGATGTGGCCGAGACGGTGGATGTCGTGCGGATGATTACAGCTGTGGAATCAGCTGAATAAGAATGATGGAGCACTTATGAGCAAAAAATACTTTGGCACCGACGGCATTCGCGGTCGTGTGGGTGTATACCCTATTACTCCCGATTTCATGCTCAAGCTGGGCTGGGCCGCGGGTATGGCTTTCCGCAGCATGGGCGCCTGTCGCGTGTTGGTGGGTAAAGACACGCGCATTTCCGGTTATATGTTCGAGTCCGCGCTTGAAGCGGGACTGTCCGCTGCCGGGGCGGATGTAATGCTGCTGGGGCCGATGCCCACTCCTGCTATCGCCTATCTGACCCGCACTTTCCATGCCGAGGCAGGGATCGTGATCAGCGCGTCGCATAATCCTCACGATGACAACGGCATCAAGTTCTTCTCGGGTGAAGGCACCAAGCTCCCGGATGAAGTCGAGCTGATGATCGAGGAGTTGCTGGATGCGCCGATGACCGTGGTGGAGTCGAGCAAGCTGGGCAAGGTCTCGCGCATCAATGATGCGTCGGGCCGTTACATCGAATTCTGTAAGAGCAGCGTTCCATCCAGTACTAGCTTTGCTGGGCTGAAGATCGTGGTCGATTGTGCCCATGGCGCAACCTACAAGGTAGCGCCAAGCGTTTTCCGTGAGTTGGGCGCTGAGGTGGTGGTGCTCTCCGCGCAGCCTAATGGCCTGAACATCAACGACAACTGCGGTTCGACCCACATGGGGCAGTTGCAGGCTGCGGTATTGGCCGAGCACGCCGATCTGGGTATCGCCTTTGATGGTGATGGCGATCGGGTACTGATGGTCGACCATACAGGCGCCATCGTCGACGGCGACGAACTGTTGTTCATCATCGCCCGGGACCTGCACGCGCGTAACAAGCTGCAGGGTGGCGTGGTCGGTACCTTGATGAGCAATCTGGGTCTCGAGTTGGCCTTGGCTGACCTGGGGATTCCATTTGTACGCGCCAATGTTGGCGACCGTTATGTCATTGCCGAGCTGCTTGAGCGCCAATGGCTGGTAGGCGGTGAAAACTCCGGCCATATCGTGTGCTTTCAGCACACCACCACCGGTGATGCGATCATTGCTGCCCTGCAGGTGTTGATGGCGCTGAAACGACGTGATGAAGGGCTGGCGCAGTCGCGTCAGGCGTTGCGCAAGTGTCCGCAGATTCTGGTCAATGTGCGCTTTGGTGGCGGAGCCAATCCCGTCGAGCATCCTGCTGTGAAAGAGGCCTGCGCGCGCGTCACTACCGCGATGGCCGGGCGTGGGCGAGTGTTGCTGCGCAAGTCGGGTACCGAGCCTTTGGTTCGCGTCATGGTCGAAGGTGACGATGAAGCCCAGGTCCGTGGCTATGCTGACGAACTGGCAAAACTGGTTGCGGAAGTTTCTGCCTGATTTCGGCTTGCCAGTGTTGATGCGGTTGGGTAACATCTGCGCCCACTTTGACCGACGAGGTACAGCATGCGTCGCCCTATGGTAGCTGGTAACTGGAAAATGCACGGTACCCGCGCCAGCGTCGCTGAGCTGATCAATGGCCTGCGTCATCTGGCCTTGCCTAGCGGTGTTGATGTCGCGGTATTCCCGCCTTGCTTGTATATCAATCAAGTGATTGATGGCTTGAAAGGCAAGTCGATTTCGGTCGGCGCGCAGAACTCTGCGGTGGAGCCCATGCAAGGTGCGCTGACAGGAGAAATTGCTCCGAGTCAGCTGGTGGATGCAGGTTGTTCCCTGGTGCTGGTTGGGCACTCCGAGCGTCGCCTGATGATGGGTGAGCGTGATGGTACGCTGAATCGCAAATTCGCAGCAGCACAGGCTTGTGGCTTGAAGCCGGTCTTGTGTGTAGGGGAAACCCTCGAGCAGCGCGAGGCCGGGAAGACTCTTGAGGTTGTCGGGCGTCAGCTGGGCAGCATCATCGAAGAGTTGGGTATTGGTGCGTTTGCCAATGCCGTTATCGCTTACGAGCCGGTCTGGGCCATTGGTACCGGGCTGACTGCTTCGCCGCAACAGGCCCAGGATGTGCACGCAGCCATCCGGGCGCAGTTGGCGGCAGAGAATTCTGAAGTGGCGCGAGGTGTGCGACTTCTATACGGCGGCAGCGTGAAGGCGGCCAATGCGGTCGAACTGTTCGGCATGCCGGATATCGATGGGGGGCTCATTGGTGGAGCTTCCCTGAATGCAGATGAGTTCGGTGCGATCTGTCGCGCCGCGGGAAACTGAAAAAATGCTGGAAACAGTCGTAGTCGTTTTTCATCTGCTGGGTGCGCTGGGCGTAGTAGCTCTGGTATTGCTGCAGCAGGGTAAAGGTGCGGACGCTGGCGCGTCTTTCGGAGCAGGTGCTTCAAATACTGTGTTCGGAAGCCAAGGTTCCTCTACCTTTCTTAGTAAGTTTACTGCTATACTTGCCGCAGGTTTTTTCATAACCAGCTTAGGGTTAGGTTACTTTGCTAAAGAGAAAGCTCACGAGCTGACTCAAGTAGGTTTGCCAGATCCAGCGGTGCTTGAAGCGCCAAAGCAAAAACCGGCTTCTGATGATGTCCCGGTGCTCCAAGAGCAAAAGTCGGCAACCAATGCGACTGATGTGCCTCCAGCTCAAGAGCAGAAGTAAGAAGAGTTTCACGCAGTAACGCAGTCTATGCCGAGGTGGTGGAATTGGTAGACACGCAACCTTGAGGTGGTTGTGCCCATAGGGTGTAGGGGTTCGAGTCCCCTTCTCGGTACCAATTATCAGGAGAGCCCGCTGTTGCGGGCTTTCTTGTAGGTGGAAGGTTACATTGACCCAAAAAGGGATCGGTCGTATACTTCCGCCCCAGCTTTGTCGCGGGGTGGAGCAGTCTGGTAGCTCGTCGGGCTCATAACCCGAAGGTCGTCGGTTCAAATCCGGCCCCCGCAACCAGTTTTAGCGGAGCCCCTTTTCAGGGGCTTTTTGTTAGCTGGACACTTTATAACGCCGCTATTCAACGGCGTTTCCGGGATGGGCGCTTCGCCCATTTTTTATTTGCACAAGCATGCACGAGGGGGTTCAGGTGTCGAGCAAGCTAGAACAGTTGCAGGCCTTGTTGGCCCCGGTGGTCGTGGCCCTTGGCTATGAATGCTGGGGTATCGAGTTTTCGGCTCAAGGTCGCCACTCACTGTTGCGCGTTTATATCGATAAAGAAGGCGGTGTGCTGGTGGACGACTGTGCCATCGTCAGCCGTCAGATCAGCGGCGTTCTGGATGTCGAAGATCCGATCTCCGTTGAATACACCCTTGAAGTTTCCTCTCCTGGCATGGAACGCCCGCTGTTCACCCTTGAACAGTTTGCCAAGTATGTCGGTGAACAAGTGAAGATCAAGCTGCGCTCGCCTTTTGAAGGTCGGCGTAATTTTCAGGGCCTTCTCCGCGGGGTGGAGGAGCAGGACGTCGTGGTGCAGGTGGAAGACCATGAGTTTCTGTTGCCGATCGACATGATCGACAAGGCCCACATAATTCCCAGTTTTGACTGAGACGCGGATCCCGCGGATCCAATGGCTTGCGAAAGGCGAGGCGTACGATGAGCAAAGAAGTACTGCTGGTTGTTGAGTCGGTATCCAATGAAAAGGGTGTACCGGCAAGCGTAATTTTTGAAGCGCTGGAGCTGGCTCTGGCCACTGCTACCAAAAAGCGTTTCGAGGACGAAGTCGATCTGCGTGTGGAAATCAATCGCCACACCGGTGCTTACGAGACTTTCCGTCGCTGGACGGTAGTCGAGGAAGCCGATCTGGACGATCCGGCTGTGGAAACCTGGCCGAGCAAGGTCCAGGAAACCCATCCGGGCGCCAAAGTCGGTGATGTCGTCGAAGAAAAGATCGAATCGATCGAGTTCGGCCGCATTGCTGCGCAGACCGCCAAACAGGTCATCGTGCAGAAAGTCCGCGAAGCCGAGCGAGCTCAAGTCGTTGACGCTTACCGCGAGCGCCTGGGTGAAATTATCTCCGGCACCGTGAAAAAAGTGACCCGCGACAACGTGATCGTCGATCTGGGTAACAACGCCGAAGCGCTGTTGGCCCGTGAAGACATCATTTCCCGCGAGACTTTCCGGGTTGGCGTGCGTCTTCGCGCGCTGCTCAAGGAAATCCGCACCGAGAACCGCGGCCCGCAGCTGATCCTGTCGCGTACCGCGCCGGAAATGCTGATCGAGCTGTTCCGTATCGAAGTGCCGGAAATCGCCGAAGGCCTGATCGAAGTCATGGCCGCTTCCCGTGATCCGGGTTCGCGCGCCAAGATCGCGGTCCGTTCCAAAGACAAGCGCATTGACCCTCAGGGCGCGTGCATTGGCATGCGCGGTTCGCGCGTCCAGGCCGTTTCCGGTGAGTTGGGCGGTGAGCGTGTGGATATCGTCCTGTGGGACGACAACCCGGCGCAGTTCGTGATCAACGCCATGTCGCCGGCCGAAGTCGCGGCAATTATCGTCGACGAAGATGCCCATGCCATGGACATCGCCGTTGGCGCAGACAATCTGGCTCAGGCCATCGGTCGCGGTGGTCAGAACGTGCGTCTGGCCAGCCAGTTGACTGGCTGGACCCTGAACGTGATGACCGAATCGGACATCCAGGCTAAGCAGCAAGCTGAAACCGGCGACATCCTGCGCAACTTCATCGAAGAGCTGGAAGTCGATGAAGAGCTGGCACAGGTGCTGGTTGATGAAGGCTTCACCAGCCTGGAAGAGATTGCCTACGTACCGTTGGAAGAAATGCTCAACATCGACGGCTTTGACGAAGACATCGTCAACGAGCTTCGCGCTCGTGCCAAGGATCGCTTGTTGACTAAAGCCATCGCTACTGAGGAAAAGCTGGCAGACGCCCATCCGGCCGAAGACCTGCTCTCGCTTGAGGGTATGGACAAGGATTTGGCGATGGAACTGGCGGTGCGCGGCGTAATTACCCGCGAAGACCTGGCCGAGCAGTCTATTGACGACCTGCTCGACATCGACGGCAT
This sequence comes from Pseudomonas sp. GW460-12-10-14-TSB1, assembly GCF_017349775.1. Taxonomy (NCBI): domain Bacteria; kingdom Pseudomonadati; phylum Pseudomonadota; class Gammaproteobacteria; order Pseudomonadales; family Pseudomonadaceae; genus Pseudomonas; species Pseudomonas sp. GW460-12-10-14-TSB1. The sequence goes on along the minus strand of NZ_JACNAC010000005.1, from coordinate 97,774 downwards.
TGACGATGATCGTGCCGGCAAGTTGATCATGGCCGCCCGAGCCCATTGGTTCGAGTAATAGGCGCGGCCTGAGGAGAGAAGTGCATGACGCAAGTCACGGTGAAACAACTGGCCGATGAGGTCAAAACACCGGTAGAGCGCCTGTTGCAGCAGATGCGTGAGGCAGGTCTGCCGCACACCGCCGCCGAGGAACATGTGACCGACAGTGAGAAGCAATCCTTGCTGACTCACTTGAAGAGCAGCCACAAGGCGAAAGTGGAAGAACCGCGCAAGATCACTTTGCAGCGTAAAACCACCAGCACCCTGCGTGTTGCCGGCAGCAAAAGCATCAGCGTTGAAGTACGCAAGAAGAAAGTCTTCGTACAACGCAGCCCGGAAGAAATCGAAGCCGAGCGCCAGCGTGAACTGGAAGAACGTCGCGCAGTAGAAAATGCTGCCCGTCAGAAGGCTGAAGAAGAAGCCAAGCGTCGCGCCGAAGAAGAAGCGCGTCGCCAGCCTGCTGCTGCGCAACCTGCTGTCGTTGAAGCTGTCGCCGCCCCTGCGGTGGTTGCCGAACCGATTGTTGAAGACGTCCCTGTTGTCGCTCCAGCGCCGGTCGCTGAAGTACGCAAGAAGGACGAGCAGCGTCGCCCGGACAAGAGCCGCAACGACGACAACCGTCGTGGTGGCGATGGCGAGCGTAAAAACGCTCCGCATCGTGCTTCCGTCAAAGAAAAGGCACCGGCTCCACGCGTTGCCCCACGTACTACCGACGAAGAAAGCGATGGCTTCCGTCGTGGTGGTCGTGGCAAGGCCAAGCTGAAAAAGCGTAACGCTCACGGCTTCCAGAGCCCGACCGGTCCTGTCATTCGTGAAGTGAAGATCGGCGAAACCATCACTGTTGGCGATCTCGCCCAGCAGATGTCGGTCAAGGCTGCCGAAATCATCAAGTTCATGTTCAAGCTGGGCACCCCGGCCACCATCAACCAGGTACTGGACCAGGAAACTGCCCAGCTGGTGGCTGAAGAGCTGGGCCACAAAGTGACCCTGATCAGCGACACCGCCCTGGAAGATTCCCTGGCCGAGTCCCTGAAGTTTGAAGGTGAAGCGGTTCCTCGTGCGCCGGTAGTGACCGTAATGGGTCACGTTGACCACGGTAAGACCTCGCTGCTCGACTACATCCGTCGTGCCAAGGTAGCGGCTGGCGAAGCCGGCGGCATCACCCAGCACATCGGTGCATACCACGTTGAAACCGAGCGCGGCATGGTCACCTTCCTCGATACCCCGGGTCACGCCGCGTTTACCGCCATGCGTGCTCGTGGTGCCAAGGCGACTGACATCGTGATCCTGGTGGTTGCAGCAGACGACGGCGTGATGCCGCAGACCGTTGAAGCCGTTCAGCACGCCCAGGCGGCTGGCGTACCTCTGGTGGTCGCGGTGAACAAGATCGACAAGCCGGGTGCCGACCTCGATCGCATCCGTAGCGAACTGTCGGTTCACGGCGTGACTTCCGAAGACTGGGGTGGCGACACTCCATTCGTTCCGGTTTCCGCGAAGATGGGTACCGGTGTCGACGAATTGCTCGAAGCCGTACTGCTGCAGGCCGAAGTTCTCGAACTGACCGCCACCCCTTCGGCTCCTGGCCGTGGCGTCGTGGTTGAGTCGCGTCTCGACAAGGGCCGCGGCCCAGTGGCGACCGTACTGGTTCAGGACGGTACCCTGCGTCAAGGCGACATGGTGCTGGTCGGCTCGAACTATGGCCGCGTGCGCGCCATGCTCGATGAGAACGGCAAGCCGATCAAGGAAGCAGGCCCGGCCATTCCGGTCGAGATCCTCGGCCTGGACGGTACCCCGGACGCTGGCGACGAGATGAGCGTGGTTGCCGACGAGAAGAAAGCCCGTGAAGTGGCTCTGTTCCGTCAAGGCAAGTTCCGCGAAGTCAAACTGGCTCGCGCTCACGCCGGCAAGCTGGAAAACATCTTCGAAAGCATGGGTCAGGAAGAGAAAAAGACGCTCAACATCGTCCTCAAATCCGACGTCCGTGGTTCGCTGGAAGCTCTGCAAGGCGCTCTGAACGGCCTGGGCAACGACGAAGTGCAAGTGCGCGTAGTCGGCGGCGGCGTCGGTGGTATCACCGAAAGCGACGCCAACCTGGCACTGGCTTCCAACGCTGTACTGTTCGGCTTCAACGTGCGTGCCGATGCCGGCGCTCGCAAGATCGTCGAGCAGGAAGGTCTGGATATGCGTTACTACAACGTGATCTACGACATCATCGAAGACGTCAAGAAAGCCCTGACCGGTATGCTGGGCAGCGACGTTCGGGAGAACATCCTGGGTGTTGCCGAGGTTCGTGACGTGTTCCGTTCGCCGAAGTTTGGCGCGATCGCCGGTTGCATGGTGATCGAGGGTGTCGTTCACCGTAACCGTCCAATCCGTGTACTGCGTGAAGACATCGTTATCTTCGAAGGCGAGCTGGAATCTCTGCGCCGCTTCAAGGATGACGCTTCCGAAGTGCGTGCCGGCATGGAATGCGGTATCGGCGTGAAGAGCTACAACGACGTCAAAGTCGGTGACAAGATCGAAGTCTTCGAGAAGGTTCAGGTTGCTCGCAGCCTCTAACTCGCGCACTTCAAGAGCCATGATGGGCAGCCGCATGCAAATGCACGGCGCATCGTCCGGACTCTAAACGCAACGCCCGGTCTGGCTTCTGTCAGGCCGGGCGTTTGCCGCTTTCAGACCTTGCGGGTTTCACCGCGAGGCAGCAACAGGTAACAAGACATGGCAAAAGAATACAGCCGTACCCAACGCATCGGCGACCAGATGCAGCGTGAGCTCGCTCAGCTGATCCGTCGTGAAGTCAAAGATCCGCGCGTCGGCCTGGTCACCATCACCGCCGTTGAAGTCAGCCGTGACGTTGGTCACGCCAAGATCTTCATCACCGTGATGGGTCAGGACAACGCTGACGATATCGCCCAGAGCATCAAGGTGCTCAACTCGGCCGCCGGCTTCCTGCGCATGCAGTTGGCTCGCGAGATGAAGTTGCGCAGCGTTCCACAGCTGCACTTCCACTACGACGAAAGCGTCGTGCGGGGCGCGCATCTGTCGGCCCTGATCGAGCGCGCCGTGGCCGAAGACAGCCAGCACGCCGCTGAACCCGAAGACGCCAAGGAGTAAGCGGTGGCTCAGGTCAAGCGTATCCGTCGTAACGTCAGCGGTATCATCCTGCTCGACAAGCCGCTGGGGTTCACCTCCAACGCGGCGCTGCAGAAAGTCCGTTGGTTGCTCAATGCCGAAAAGGCCGGGCACACCGGCAGCCTCGATCCCCTGGCCACCGGCGTGCTGCCGTTGTGCTTTGGCGAGGCGACCAAGTTCTCGCAATACCTGCTCGATTCCGACAAGGGTTACGAAACCCTGATGCAGTTGGGCAAGACCACCACCACGGCCGATGCCGAGGGTGAAGTCCTGCAGACTCGCGAAGTGACCGTTGGTCGCGCCGATATTGAAGCGGTGTTGCCGGAATTTCGCGGGCAAATCAGCCAGATACCGCCGATGTACTCGGCCCTCAAGCGTGATGGCCAGCCACTTTACAAGCTGGCCCGTGCAGGCGAAGTGGTGGAGCGCGAAGCGCGTTCTGTTACTATTGCGCGCTTGGAATTACTGGCCTTTGAAGGCGATACTGCGCGGCTAGCGGTGGACTGCAGTAAAGGCACCTATATCCGGACCCTGGTGGAGGATATCGGTGAGAAGCTGGGTTGTGGTGCTTACGTCGCGGAACTGCGTCGCACCCAGGCCGGTCCTTTCAGTCTGGCCCAGACCGTCACGCTGGAAGAGCTTGAAGCGGTACATGCCGAAGGCGGCAACGAAGCGGTGGATCGCTTCCTGATGCCATCGGACAGCGGCCTGCTGGATTGGCCACTGCTGCAGTTCTCGGAGCACAGCGCGTTCTACTGGCTCAACGGCCAGCCGGTACGGGCTCCCGATGCACCGAAGTTCGGCATGGTGCGGGTACAGGATCACAACGGTCGCTTTATCGGTATCGGTGAAGTGAGCGAAGACGGGCGCATCGCGCCGCGTCGACTGATTCGGTCGGAATGACCGGAACCAGCCTGCGTAACAACAGGCTGGAGAGGGTGGCTGTTAACAGGCACGGTCACAGCTCATTTATAGATACGGGGATTTGTCCCTGGCCTGTTGGTGGCGTTCTTCGGAACGTTGCCTTTTGAGAGGAAAGCCAAATGGCACTCAGCGTTGAAGAAAAAGCTCAAATCGTAACCGACTACCAGCAAGCTGTTGGTGACACTGGTTCGCCAGAAGTGCAAGTTGCACTGCTGACCGCCAACATCAACAAACTGCAAGGTCACTTCAAGGCCAACGGTAAAGACCACCACTCCCGTCGTGGTCTGATCCGCATGGTTAACCAGCGTCGTAAGCTGCTGGACTACCTGAAAGGCAAAGACCTGAGCCGTTACAGCGCTCTGATCGGTCGCCTGGGCCTGCGTCGCTAATCAGCGATTGCGCTAGAGGTTGGTTGTTTGCCGTGCGTCAGTGGGTTCCCCGCAGGCGCATGGCAGGCTCCCAGCCTCAAGTTTTATCTGGACAGTAGTTTTACCTGGACAATCTGGCCGGGCCGATTCCCGGAATTGCCCAAGAATTTCGCAAGAAACCAGTTCCCCCAAGAGCCACAAAGAAGGTAGGACACCGTGAACCCGGTAATCAAAAAATTCCAGTTCGGTCAGTCGACCGTTACCCTCGAGACTGGCCGTATCGCCCGTCAGGCCTCCGGCGCAGTATTGGTCACCGTTGACGACGACGTCAGCGTATTGGTGACCGTGGTTGGCGCCAAGCAAGCCGATCCAGGCAAGGGTTTCTTCCCTCTGTCTGTTCACTACCAGGAAAAGACTTACGCTGCCGGTAAGATCCCTGGCGGTTTCTTCAAGCGTGAAGGCCGTCCTTCCGAGAAAGAAACCCTGACCTCGCGTCTGATCGACCGTCCGATCCGCCCTCTGTTCCCAGAAGGCTTCATGAACGAAGTGCAGGTTGTCTGCACCGTGGTTTCCACCAGCAAGAAGACCGATCCGGACATCGCTGCGATGATCGGTACCTCGGCTGCCCTGGCGATCTCCGGCATTCCTTTCGACGGTCCGATCGGTGCTGCCCGCGTTGCTTTCCACGAAAGCACCGGCTACCTGCTGAACCCGACTTACGAGCAACTGGCCGCTTCGAGCCTGGACATGGTCGTAGCCGGTACCGAAGAAGCGGTACTGATGGTTGAATCGGAAGCCAAAGAGCTGACCGAAGACCAGATGCTGGGCGCCGTACTGTTCGCCCACGACGAATTCCAGGCCGTTATCCAGGCCGTCAAAGAGCTGGCTGCCGAAGCCGCCAAGCCAACCTGGGACTGGGCTCCGGCTCCAGAAGCTACTGACCTGCTGGGCGCTATCCGCTCCGAGTTCGGCGAAGCGATCTCCCAGGCCTACACCATCACCGTCAAGGCCGACCGTTATGCTCGCCTGGGCGAGCTGAAAGACCAGGTCGTCGCCAAGCTGTCCGGCGAAGAAGGCCAGCCTTCCGCCAGCGATGTCAAAGCCGCTTTCGGTGAAATCGAATACCGCACCGTTCGCGAAAACATCGTCAACGGCAAGCCACGTATCGACGGTCGCGACACCCGCACCGTGCGTCCGCTGAACATCGAAGTCGGCGTTCTGCCGAAGACCCACGGTTCGGCCCTGTTCACCCGTGGCGAGACTCAGGCCCTGGTAGTCGCGACCCTGGGTACCGCCCGTGACGCACAGCTGCTGGACACCCTGGAAGGCGAGAAAAAAGACCCCTTCATGCTGCACTACAACTTCCCTCCGTTCTCGGTGGGCGAGTGTGGCCGCATGGGCGGCGCTGGTCGTCGTGAAATCGGTCACGGCCGTCTGGCCCGTCGTTCGGTCCAGGCCATGCTGCCTGCCGCCGACCTGTTCCCCTACACCATCCGCGTCGTATCGGAAATCACCGAGTCCAACGGTTCCAGCTCCATGGCTTCCGTTTGCGGTGCTTCCCTGGCGCTGATGGACGCTGGCGTGCCGATGAAGGCACCGGTTGCCGGTATCGCCATGGGCCTGGTCAAGGAAGGCGAGAAATTCGCCGTCCTGACCGACATCCTGGGTGACGAAGACCACCTGGGCGACATGGACTTCAAGGTAGCCGGTACCGCCAAAGGCGTGACCGCGCTGCAGATGGACATCAAGATCAAAGGCATCACCGAAGAAATCATGGAGATCGCCCTGGGCCAGGCCCTGGAAGCTCGCCTGAACATCCTCGGCCAGATGAACCAGATCATTGGCCAGTCGCGTACCGAACTGTCGGCCAACGCTCCGACCATGATCGCGATGAAGATCGACACCGACAAAATCCGTGATGTCATCGGTAAAGGCGGCGCGACCATCCGTGCGATCTGCGAAGAGACCAAGGCTTCGATCGACATCGAAGACGACGGCTCGATCAAGATCTTCGGCGAAACCAAGGAAGCCGCAGAAGCCGCGCGTCAGCGCGTTCTGGGCATCACCGCGGAAGCCGAGATCGGCAAGATCTACGTTGGTAAGGTTGAGCGCATCGTCGACTTCGGCGCATTCGTCAACATCCTGCCTGGCAAGGACGGTCTGGTTCACATCTCCATGCTGAGCGATGCTCGCGTCGAGAAAGTGACCGATATCCTGAAAGAAGGTCAGGAAGTGGAAGTACTGGTACTGGACGTGGACAACCGCGGCCGTATCAAGCTGTCCATCAAAGACGTGGCAGCAGCCAAGGCTTCGGGCGTTTAAGACTCCCGACGCTCTAAGCTGAACAAGCAAACGCCCCGACTGGTTCGGGGCGTTTTGCTATCTGCCGTTTGAGTCTTGCTCCCTGCCGGGCAGGCGATATGGCAAAACCCCGGCCTCGGTGCTAGGTTTAGCCCAGCGCCCGTGTAGCTCAGCCGGTAGAGCAGCGCACTCGTAACGCGAAGGTCGCAGGTTCGATTCCTGTCTCGGGCACCAGTCAAACCATCCATGAAGGTCTGTCAGACACCTGGAAATCCCGCACGGCGCGGGTTTTGTCGTTTCTAGGGGGGCATTCACGGATATCGTGGCCCCAAGACCCTGTTCATTCCTCCTCAAGCGCCCCAACCAGCCAGTCGCAGAAACTGCGGGTAAGGGCGTCGCCTTCGCTATCGCGGTGCACCAGCCAACTCCAGTTCGGGCCGCGTACCCTCTGCTCCACCAGCGGCACCAGCAGCCCCTGATTTCGCACGCGGCCGGCCAGCAGTTGGCTGACCAGGGCTATCCCCAGGCCCTGGCTGGCGGCATCCAGCAGCAGGCCGGGGTCGGAGAAGTTCAGACCCTGGCTGTGCTGGCCTACATCGGCGCCGCCCTGTACCTGCCAATGGCTCCAGTCCATCTCACGCTCGCCGTGCAGGGTGGTGCGCGCGTCCGCTGCCTGCTCCAGCAAGGCGGGATGGCAGGCCGGGTACAGGCGGTCTTCCAGCAGTACGCGAAAGCTGCATTCGGCCTGGGCGCTGAGATCGTCACGCACGGCGATGTCGATGGTCTGGGTGGCCATATCGGGTGTTTCGTCGGTGGTCAGCAGCCAGAGATCAACCTGCGGATGAAGCCGATGAAAGTCCGCCAGGCGCGGTACCAGCCAGTGGCGGGCGAAGGCCGGGGTGGTGTTGACCACCAGCTGGTTGGGTTTGCGGTACTGGTCCAGGCGGCGGATGCCCACGGCCAGTTGCTGCAGCAGCGACTGGGTGGTGCTGAGCAGGTCGAAGCCGGCATCGGTCAGCGCCACGCTGCGGCCGTTACGGAAGAACAGCGGCTGTTCGAGGAAGCTTTCCAGGCTGCGAATCTGCTGGCTGATGGCCGACTGGGTGAGGTGCAGCTCTTCGGCGGCCTTGTGGAAGCTGCCCAGGCGGGCGGCGGCTTCGAAGCCGCGCAGGGCATTCAGGGGTGGCCAGTGTTTAAGCATGATCGATAAGCCTAGCTAATCAGAATTCGACAAAATCTATCGTTTGTTCGGTCGTTTTTACAGGCCTAGCATACAAGCCATCACCGCGGTCGCGGTTTTCAGTGATAACAAAATCTTAACTGAAGGCACTTGTATGCAATTCAACGATGCGCAGAACGGCTGGCTCATGCCCGCCGAATGGGTACAGCACGCCGCCACCTGGATGGCTTTTCCCCATAACCAGGCCCTGTGGGAAAACAGCTGGGGCGTGACCCTGGCCGATGTGCAGGTCGACTTCGCCCGTGTGGCCAACGCCATCGCCCGTTTCGAACCGGTGAAGATGGTGGTTGATCCCTGTGCGGTGGCGCGGGCCCGTGAGTTGTGTGGAGCGAATATCGAACTGGTCGAGCTGGCAATCAACGACAGCTGGTGCCGCGACTCCGGTCCGAGTTTCGTCTGCCATCCGCGCCTGGGCACGGCCGGGGTCAACTGGCGTTTCAACGCCTGGGGCGGCAAGTCCGCCTGCGACCTGGACCAAAGCCTGGCGCGGCGCATCCTCGACAGCCTCGGCCTGCAATGCTTCGACACAGCGCTGACCAACGAAGGCGGCGCCATCCATGTGGACGGGCAGGGCACCCTGATCACCACCGAATCGGTACTGCTCAACGGCAACCGCAACCCCGGCATGAGCAAGGCCGAAATGGAGGAGATCTTCGCGCGTCTGCTGGGCGTGAAGAAAACCATCTGGCTGCCTGGCGACCCCGACTACGTGACCGGCGACATGACCGATGGTCACATCGACGGCGTCTGCGCCTTCGCCCGTCCCGGTGCGCTGCTGGTGGATGCGACCCGGGATTCATCTTCGGTGTACGCCGAAGTCGTGCGCGAGAACCGCCGTGCCCTGGAACTGGCCACCGATGCCCAGGGGCGTCGCTTCGAAATGCTCGAACTCTTCGAAGCCAGCGACGCCGTGGACCAGGAGGCCGAGGTGTTCTGCGCCTCCTACACCAATTTCTACATCGCCAATGGCGCGATCATCATGCCGGCCTACGGTATCGGCGCCGATGACGAGGCGGCGGCGACCCTGCGCCTGGCGTTCCCCGGGCGTGAGGTGGTGCCGGTGCGGATCAACCAGCTGGCCCACGGCGGCGGTGGCGTGCACTGCATCACTCAACAACAACCGGCCTGGCCGCTGAAGGGGTAATGTCATGACTCATCTGACCGTCGCTACCACCCAGTTCGCCTGCAGCTGGAACCTGGAGGACAACCTCGACCAGGCCGAGCAACTGGTGCGGGAAGCCGCCGCCAAGGGCGCGCAATTGATCCTCCTGCAGGAGCTGTTCGCCACCCCGTACTTCTGCATCGAGCAGGACCATAAGCACCTGGCCCTGGCGCAGGAGTATGGCAAAAGCACCGTGCTCAAGCGCTTCGCCGATCTTGCCCGGGAACTGGGCGTGGTGCTGCCGTTGAGCTGGTTCGAGCGCGCCGGCAACGCCTTCTTCAACTCGCTGGCGGTGGCCGATGCCGACGGCCGCCTGCTTGGCGTCTACCGCAAGACCCACATCCCCAACGCCATCGGCTACCAGGAGAAGGAATACTTCAGCCCCGGCGATACCGGCTTCCGTGTCTGGGACACAGCTTTCGGCCGCATAGGCGTGGGCATCTGCTGGGACCAGTGGTTCCCCGAGACCGCCCGCTGCCTGGCCTTGATGGGCGCCGAGGTGCTGCTCTATCCCACCGCCATCGGCTCCGAGCCGGGCGCCGCCGGGCTGGACTCGCGCGACCACTGGCAACTGACCCAGCGTGGCCACGGGGCCGCCAACATCCTGCCGGTGATAGCGGCCAACCGTATCGGGCAAGAGGTGGCGACCACCGATCCGCAGCTGAGGATGGGTTTCTACGGCTCGTCCTTTATCACCGATCACAAGGGCAAGCTGCTGGCCGAGGCCGACCGTGACACCAGGGGCGTGCTGGTGCAGAGGCTGGACCTCGGCGCCATGGCCGACGAGCGCCTGAGCTGGGGCATCTACCGGGATCGCCGCCCGGAAATGTACGGCCCGCTGCTGGGGCTGGACGGTCGACAAACCCACCAACACTGGCAGCGCCAGGGGGCCTGAAGATGAATCTCATCAAGAAACTGTCGGTGCTCGTGTTGGGCCTTGGCCTGGGCTGTATGCAGTTCACCGTCCAGGCCGAGGACAAGGTCCTACGCCTGTACAACTGGGCGGACTACTTCGCCCCGCAGACCCTTGCATCCTTTACTCGCGAGACCGGCATCCAGGTCATCTACGACGTGATGGACAGCAGCGAGACGCTGGAAGCCAAGATGATGTCCGGCCACAGTGGTTATGACCTGATCTTCCCCGGCGACACCGTGGCCGAACGCCTGATGCGTGCCGGTGCCCTGCAGAAGCTCGACCAGGGCAAGCTCGAGCACTTGGATGACATCGAGCCCGGCCTGCGCACGTTGCAGGCCCGTTATCCGCACTCGCGGCATGCCACCGTACCCTACACCTGGGGCACCATCGGCCTGACCTGGAACCAGGCGATGATCGACAAGCGTCTGAATAATGCGCCGGTGAACAGCCTGGATATGATCTTCAAGCCCGAGATCGCGGCGAAGTTCGCCGACTGCGGCATCTCCATGATCGACTCGCCCGACGAAGTGCTGGCTGTGGTGCTCAACTATCTTGGCCACGACCCGCGCAGCAGCAAGCCGGACGAACTGGCCGAGGCGGTGGCGCTGCTCAAGGGCATCAAGCCCTACATTCGCAAGTTCCAGTCGCAGCCGGTGACCCAGTTGGTCAACGGCGATATCTGCCTGTCCCTCGGCTATAGCGGCGACATGACCCAGGCCCAGCGTTCCGCCGACGAGGCCGGCAAGGGGACGCGCTTTGAGTACCGCATTCCGCGGGAGGGCACCACGGTATGGATGGACACCATGGCCATCCCGGCCGATGCCCGCCACCCGGAATACGCCTATGCGCTGATCAACTTCATCATGCGCCCGGAAAACATGGCGGCGATCAGCAACGCCACCGGCTATCCGACCGCCAGCGCCAAGGCCAGGCCGATGGTGGCGGCCGACATGCGCAATAATCCGGATATCTATGTGGACGAGGCCACCTACGGGCGGCTGATCCCCGGCAAGGACATTGCGCAGCGCGACATGCGGGCGCGAATGCGCGCCTGGACCACCTTCAAGACCAGCCTTCACGACTGAAGCTGCCAGCTACCAGAGCGGGGCGGGTACCCGGCAGCCGGATGGCCACGCCCTTCGAGATTCACTCAACAGAGAACACCTCATGTCTACACGCCGTGACTTCATCAAGCAGCTGATGGCCGCCAGCGGAGTCGGTGCCGCCGCCTCCCTTGGCCTCGGCTTCGGCGCCCCACGCATTTTCGCCGCCCCGGCCGGCAACTGGTACATGCCCGACGAGCACGGCCCGCAGGAGCGGGTGATCCTAGCCTTCGGCGCGTCGTCCCGGGTCTGGGAGGACTGGGCGGGCGCGGTGAACGACACCATCGCCCTGCTGGCCAGGACCATCGCCAAGTACCAGCCGGTGACCGTGCTGTGCCGCGCCAACCAGCTGTCATTGGCCAAGAGCAAGTGTGGCACCAGCAATATCGACTTCCTGACCCTGTCGCTGGACGACGTCTGGGTGCGCGACTACGGCGGCTGCTTCGTGGTCGACGGCGCGGGCGGCCTGGGCCTGGTGGATTTCAACTTCAACGGCTGGGGCGACAAGCAGGCCTCGGCCAACGACACCCGCGTGGCCGACGCCCTGAGCGAGGAGATGGAGGCCGACTACATCCGTAGCGCGCTGGTGGGCGAGGGTGGTGGCGTCGAGGTGGACGGGCATGGCACCGCGATCATCACCGAGAGCTGCTGGATCAACGACAACCGCAACCCGGGGCTGGGCAAGGCGCAGATCGAAGCCGAACTGAAGGCCAACCTCGGCCTGCGCAAGATCATCTGGTTGCCGGGTATCAAGGACAAGGACATCACCGATGCCCACGTCGATTTTTATGCGCGTTTCGTCAAGCCCGGCGTGGTGATCGCCAATCTGGACGACGACCCCGAGTCCTATGACTACGCCGTGACGCGCAAGCACCTGGAAATCCTCAATGCCGCCACCGACGCCGATGGCCGCAAGCTGGTGGTCCACACCCTGCCGCCGCCGACCAAGATGCGCAGCAACCAGTACACCCGCGACAACCCGGATTTCGCGCCGGGCTATATCAACTTCCTGCCGATCAACGGCGCGGTGATTGCCCCACAGTTTGGTGATGCGGCGGCGGACAAATACTGCAAGGACCTGCTGACCAGGCTTTATCCGGGGCTAGTGGTGGAGCAGGTCAATATCGACCCGATCGCCGCGGGTGGCGGCGGCATTCATTGCGTGAGCAAGCATCTGCCACGGGTGTGAGGTGGCTTTGGGGGGGGCGTAAGACCTGGGGAGCGGATCTGACTCGATCCTTCATGCACAACAAAGCCCGCATCGAGCGGGCTTTGTCATTCTTATCGGGCAGGTCCAGATGATTCAGGCAATTAGTTTTCTAATTTGAACCATGACCTCATACCGCTAATTAGTGAGGTTTCAGCTCTGACAATTGGTAACGTGATTCCTGAGTCGCACTGTTCCATGATCGACAGCGGCCTAGGACTAAATTGCAAGGCCGTCTGTCAGGTGCATATGGAAAGTGACTGGGTGAGTTGGAGCGTACAAGCCAGGATCAGGTGTCCCGAACTTCTTGGTGTGAAGTGGCCTTCGATCCAAGAAAGTCGGAGTATCAACTAATAGTTGTAGAACCCAATGCCTGTTTTTCGTCCAAGTCGATTGGCTCTGACCATTTTCCTTAATAATGGATGGGCTCGATATTTCGGGTCGCCCGTTTCGTTGTGAAGCGTTTCCATGATCGACAGGTTTACATCGTTGCCAATTAGGTCTGCAAGAGCCAGTGGGCCAATAGGGTGGTTGGCACCAAGCTTCATGGCTTTATCGATTTCCTCGGGGCTAGCCACACCTTCCGCCAATATGCCAATAGCTTCATTGATCATCGGTATGAGCATTCGGTTAACGATAAAGCCAGGGGCTTCATTAACCAATACTGGCTCTTTGCTTAATTCTTTTGCGAAGTTAAATGCCCAGGTGGCGGTTTCATTGGAAGTAGATAGACCGACAATGACCTCGACCAGTTTCATCACTGGTGCAGGGTTGAAAAAGTGCAGGCCGACGACGTTCTCGGGGTTTTTAGTAATGCTCGCAAGTTCGGTAATGGAGAGCGACGATGTATTCGTCGCGATCACCGACTGAGCATTGGCATGCTTGGCAATCTCTCGGAATACTTCGTGTTTGGCCGTCATGTCCTCGGTGATGGCTTCAAGAACCAGGTCGCAGTTTGAAATTTCTTCGAAGCTGCCGGCAACGGATATCTTGGCAGAGTAACTTTGGGCGTCTTCACGCAAAAGCCTCTTTTTATTGATCATCCTTTCCCATTGGGAGTTCAGATCATCAAGCGCGGAGCAGCAGCCGGATTCGGAGCGGCCAAGCCATACCAACGAATGGATGATATTGGACTGGGCCAGAATCTGGACGATTCCTTTTCCCATCGTCCCAGACCCAATGACCGCAACTTTAATTTCTTTCATGCTGCAAGGAGTCCTTATTTGGAAATTTTGTTTAGAGGCTTCGCTGGATTGCCGAACACTGTTGTATAGGGGGCGACGCTTTTTGTTACAACGGATCCCATCCCAACCACTGCGCCTTCGCCGATAACTATCGGCCTGTCTGGTGTTCCTTGGCGAATCATTGCGCCAGTCCCAATATAAGCGTGGTCTTCAATGACCACGCTACCATTGCATTGAACATTGGGTGCGAACGTCACGTAATCACCAATCACGCAATCATGTGCTACGTACGAATAGATGTTTGCGTGAAAAAACTTGCCTATCTTGGCGTTGGCTGTAACCGTCGTGAATGGGCAAAATATCCCGCCTTCCCCTATGATGTTATGGCTCAGTTTTACTGAGTTTGTTGCAGATATAGAGAAGGGTTTTATGCCTGAGGCGATAAATTGCTCAGCAATTTTCTGTCTAATCTTGCTGTTGGCGATTGTGATGTTGAAGAACTTTTCGCCATCCATGTTCAAGAAGCTGGCGGTATCCACGAGGTTAATTCCGTTGATGTTTTTTTCTGTCTGGTTATCGTCAACGAAAATTATCTGAAACTCTTCTTCATTACGCATGCTAATCATTTCTTGTGCTAGAGGTGCTACCTCACGCCCAAAGCCGCCAGCACCAACGATTGCATAAACTTTCATGTTCGATCCTTCAATTCTGTGTAAAGGGACGCGTCTCGAGCCGTGACGGGCTTGAGTCGCTACCGACGCAATGGACGCGGCCGGATTCTACATTCGAAATAGCTCAATGTCAGGACGTCCAGATAGCTGGGCGCAATACCTAGTAGGCAATGACGATGCAGAGGAGGGCGGTACCGTACAATGTTCTCGCGAGGATACCCTTGTGCATCGTGTGTTCCTTTTGTCGGTTATGTAGGCAGGGTTAGCCGGCCAGTAGGGAGCTTGATACAGACGAATAGGAAATGTAGGGACAGGAGAGTTTTGGTAGGTCATGAACGAAGGCGAAAGTACACAGGGTTGTGGTTTCTCTGTTTCTCTTGTGTATCTCTGAGCCTGTATCGAGTGTCCATAGTCGACAATTGGCGATCTCAAATCGCACGAACGACAAAGCCCGCATCGAGCGGGCTTTGTCGTTTTTACCGGCCTTGAATCACTTCACCTTGCTTCTCAGGTCCTCGAGGCTGCGTTTGAGCTGGTCCAGGTTCTGGCTCTGATTGCTGACCTCGCTCTTGAGGCTGGACAGCTCGCTGGAGCTCGAACTGGAGCTAGAGCTGCTGCCACGCTTGAGGTCATCGATCTGTCTTTCCAGCTTGTCCAGGGTGCCGGCTTGACTGCTGACCGTGCTCTTGAGGCTGGACAGGTCGCTGGAGCTCGAACTGGAGCTTGAGCTGCTGCCGCGCTTGAGGTCGTCGATCTGACTCGTCAGCTTATCCAGGGTGCTGGCCTGACTGCTGACCGTGCTCTTGAGGCTGGACAGGTCGCTGGAGCTCGAACTGGAGCTTGAGCTGCTGCCACGCTTGAGCTCCTCGATCTGCTTGCCGAGCTTGTCCAGTTCACTGGCTTGGCTACCGAGCGTACTCTTGAGGTTGCTCAGTTCGCTGGAGCTCGAACTGGAGCTTGAGTTGTTGCCGCGCTTGAGTTCCTCGATCTGCTTACCGAGTTTGTCCAACTCACTGGTCTGGCTACCGACCGTACTCTTGAGGCTGCTCAGCTCGCTGGAGTTCGAGCTGGAGCTTGAACTGCTGCCGCGCTTGAGCTCCTCGATCTGTTTGCCGAGCTTGTCCAGTTCGCTGGCCTGGTCGCTGGTAACGCGCTTGAGGTTGTTCACTTCACTGGCGCTCGAACTGGAGCTGGAGCCGCTGTTGCGCTTGAATTCTTCAAGCTGGGTTTCCAGTTTTTTCAGCTGGTTGGCTTGCTCGCCGGTGGTTTTCTTGAGGTTGCTCACCTCACTGGCATTGGAGCTGGAGCTGCTGCCAGTGTTGCGCTTGAGCTCTTCGATCAGGCGGGCCTGGCTGTTGACGAGGTCCTTGAGTTTTTCCAGCTCGGCGGTGCTGCTCTTGAGGCCGTCCTGCAGCTTTTGCAGGTCGTCCACGGTGAAGCCGCTGGGGCGCACGGTGAACTTGAGGTCCACTTCCTGGTGCAGGGCCGAGATCCTGTCCGAGTACGAGGCGCTGCTGGAGTTGAATTCGACGGCCTGGGTGGGGAGTGACAGGCTGCTGAGGATCAGGGTGGAGAGACTGGTGGCGAGGAAGGCGGACGAACGCTGAGTGCGGCTGAACATCACTGGGTTTCCTTGTGAAGTGCCGATATGGCACATCGCTATGACTGCGTTCTTGCCTGCTTGTTCCAGGGGCAAGAAGGCGGCTCGGGGAGAGGAATGTAACAACGTATTTTTCATGAAAGTGCCTTGAGCGAACGGACAGGTTTTTTGTCGGTGCGCTGCAAGGATTCGTAGGCATCCGCAGACAAAGGCCCTATATTCGCAGCCTGTCTGAATGGCTTTCAGATGATCCCGAATGGTTCACGGCCAGATAAATCGGCTTTCACAGCGTTTTTTTGCGGCAAAGAGATCCCAACGATCCAGATCCATCTTCCATTCCCATGATCAGAGAGAACAAGATGATTCCTAAAGAAGCCAGAATTGACGTAGCCCTTGAAAAGTACCTGGCTGCCACGCCTTCCTTGCAGGAAGAAATCAGCGACCTGAGCCCGCAAGAGCAGAAGCAGCAGGCCCAATGGGCGTTCGAGGACGAAGCGGAGTCGCGCGGCATCGAGCCGTGGGAACTTGTGCTGGAGTTGGTGGCCGAGTCGCCCGAGGAGCTCAAGGCCATGCGCCTGGAGGTCCATCAGGAAGTGGCCGAGGCCCTGGGCATGGACCTTCAGGACTACCTGGAACTCAACGAAATCGACGACTGATGCAAAAACGCCAGCCTTTCAGGGGCTGGCGTTTTTCTTTGGGGTGCCGCGCAAAGCTTCAGGAATTCAGAGGCTCAAGCGCATCGACAGGTCGACCGCCTTCACATCCTTGGTCATCGCCCCGATCGAAATGTAATCGACGCCGGTCTCGGCGATCGGGCGCAAGGTGCTTTCATTGATCCCGCCGCTGGCTTCCAGCTTGGCCTTGCCGGCATTCAGGCGAACCGCCTCGCGCATGTCGTCCAGGCTCAACTCGTCGAGCATGATGATGTCCGCGCCCGCCGCCAGGGCTTCCTTGAGTTCTTCCAGGCTTTCCACTTCGACTTCCACCGGCTTGCCCGGGGCGATCTTGTGGGCGGCGCTGATTGCCTGGGCGATGCCGCCGCACGCGGCAATATGGTTTTCCTTGATCAGGAAGGCGTCGTACAGGCCGATGCGGTGGTTGTGGCAGCCACCGCAGGTCACCGCGTACTTCTGCGCCAGGCGCAGGCCTGGCAGGGTCTTGCGGGTATCCAGCAACTTGACCTGGGTATCGGCGACGAAGTCGGCGTAGTACTGCGCGCGGGTGGCCACGCCGGACAGCAACTGCAGGAAGTTCAGGGCGCAGCGTTCGCCGCTGAGCAGCGAACGGGCCGGACCTTCGAGGTGGAACAGCACCTGGTTGGGGCTGACACGCTCGCCGTCATGCACCTGCCAATGCACGGCGACCCGCGGGTCGAGCTGGCGGAACACCGCGTCGACCCAGGCCGTGCCACTGATGATCGCCGCTTCGCGGGTGATGATGGTGGCTTTGGCCAGGCGTTCGGCCGGGATCAGTTGCGCGGTGATATCGCCGCTGCCGATGTCTTCCAGCAACGCACGGCGCACGTTGGCTTCGATTTCGGCGGTCAGGTCGGCGAGGCGTAGATTCGGCATAACGGGCTCCACAAACAAAGTGGCCCGATTATAGGGCCATGGCGCAAGCGAACCCAAGGCAAGCACCCTCCCGTAGCTGCATTTGGTCGCCTGGCATGAGCCGTTTGCGAGAAAGGGCGGTCGCTATATGAACGCTATTTCAAAGCCCGCGCAGAGTCTGCTGGCACAAGAAGGGGCTTTTGCCAGATAATCCGACTTCTAATTGACGTCATAGCTTTGACGTTTGTTTGGCTCCCCGATATTTGAAATGCAGCGGCGCGTATCGATGCCCGCTGGGACTCGACTGTGAGCGTCGGCCGACCTTTCATCGCGCGGCAGAGAAAACCCTTTCAGGAGGCTTGGATGCACAACGACGGGAATGTAGTGCCTTTGCACAAGGCGGCTACGGATCAGGCGAACGCTTCGCCGCTCGCCCGCCTGCCTGTGATTCTGCTTCAGGTCCGTGACAAGGCCGCCCAACAACTGCGCCATGGCCTGCAGGAACTGTTCGATAACGCCGACGACACCTTGTTCGAGATGGCCGACCGGGCCCAGAACAATGTCGACCAGAACACCTTTTTCGAAGCCATGCGCGACCTGCGCCTGAAACGCAAAAGCATCGAGCGCGGCTTCCTGGAAAAACTCTTCGAGGCCTTTGTCGGCCTGGTCCAGTACGACCCCGCGCCGGCGATCGCCCAGGCCGTCGCCTATGTTCCACCCGCCGATACCTGCCGTGACGACCTGGAGCGTACCCTGGCCCTCGAGGCGATGGTCGCCAAGGCGGGCAACCGTGACGGCTTTGCCCTTGGCCAACTCACCGCGCGCCTGAACGTGCTGCTGGGCAAGCGCCTGGATGACCGCAGCAACCCCCTGGGCCCGGCCATGCTCTGTGAATACTTCCTTGAATCCGGGCGCAACCTGGGGGTGGAGATCAAGGTCAAGCTGATCATTCTCAAGCTGTTCGAGCGTTATGTACTCAGCGAGGCCGACCAGCTGTACGCCGAAGCCAACCAGCTGCTGGCCGCCACCGGCGTATTGCCGGAACTCAAGCCGGCGCCGGCGCGCCGGGCCCTCGACCAGGCGGCCGCGAGTATCCAGGCCACGCCCGAGCCCGGCGTGGCGCAGATGGACGAAAGCGTTCAGGAAGTGTTCGCCGCCTTGCAGGAGCTGCTGCTGCATGTCCGCGGCAGCGTGGTGCCGACCCTGGAGGCGAGCGCCGAAACCCAGCCGATTTCCACCCGCGACCTGCTGCGCCTGCTGTCGCACCTGCAGCACTACGTGCCGGCAGGCACCCAGGACGATTTCGACCTGCGCAACCACTTGGAACAGTTGCTGACCCGGGTCAGCGTGAAAAGCGGCAAGTCACGGGTGGTCGGGGTGGCCGACGAGGATGTGATCAACCTGGTGGCCATGCTCTTCGAGTTCATCCTGGCCGATCGCAACCTGCCGGAATCCTTGAAGACCCTGATTGGCCGCTTGCAGATCCCCATGCTCAAGGTCGCGGTGCTGGACAAGAGCTTCTTCAGCCGCAGCAGCCATCCCGCCCGCCGCCTGCTCAACGAAATCGCCGCCGCGGCCATGGGCTGGGGCAGCTGTGACGATTATCAGCGCGACAGCCTGTACCTGCGCATCGAGCAGGTGGTGCAGCGGCTGTTGAGCGACTTCGTCGACGACCCGGCGATCTTTTCCGAGCTGCTCGCCGAGTTTCTCGCTTTCACCAGCGACGAGCGCCGCCGCAGCGAGCTGCTGGAGCAGCGCACCCGTGACGCCGAAGAGGGGCGGGCCAAGGCCGAGCTGGCGCGGCGTCGCGTCGAGCAGGCGTTGAACGAGGGGTTGCTGGGCAAGGTCCTGCCCCTGACAGTCGTCGAGTTCGTGCAACAGGCCTGGAGCAAGGTCTTGCTGCTGACCTGTCTCAAGCATGGCGAGCACTCCAGCGAATGGCGCCAGGGCCTGCAGACCATGGAGCAACTGATCTGGAGCGTGCAGCGCCACACCGACCCGGATGCCGCCATGCAGTTGCTGGCGCTGGTGCCCGACCTGCTCAAGGCGCTGCGCGACGGCTTGAACAGCGCCGCGTTCGATCCGTTCGCCACCAGCGAGTTCTTCAGCCAGTTGGAAGCCCTGCACCTGCAACTGTTCGAGCACATAGGCCAGAGCGTCGAGCCGCAGCAGCCGGGCGTGGCGGACGAGCAGCCGGCGATGGTCGCGGTCGAGGAGGAAATCACTCTGCCCTGTGCCGAGGAGGGCCCGCTGGAGGCCGCCCCCCTGGCGCTGGCGCCCAACGATCCCGGGTTGCTGCGGGTCGAACAGCTGCGGCTGGGGGCCTGGGTCGAGTTCCTCGAGGACGAGGACAACAGCGTGCGCTGCAAGCTGGCGGCCATCGTTCAACCCGGCGACAAGTACATCTTCGTCAACCGCACCGGCATGAAGGTGCTGGAGCGCACCCGGGTCGGCCTGGCCCTGGAGTTTCAGCGCGGCGCTGTGCGTGAGCTGGACGACACCTTGCTGTTCGACCGGGCGCTGGAGTCGGTGATCGGCAGTTTGCAGCGACTCAATCGCGGCAAGTGATCGCAACCTGAGCGTGGAACGCGGCATACTGAGCCGTCACAGGCTTCGTTGAAGGAATCGGTATGCAGTTGGACCCCGCAAGCGGCTGGTGTCACGGCGTTCGCCATTGCCCGTCACCCAATTTCAACGCACGCCCCGCGGATGAAATCTCCCTGCTGGTGATCCACAACATCAGCCTGCCGCCGGCGCAGTTCGCGACGGGCAAGGTGCAGGAATTCTTCCAGAACCGTCTTGATGTCACAGAGCATCCCTATTTTGCCGGGATCGCCGACCTGCGCGTGTCCGCGCATTTCCTGATCGAACGTGACGGAACCGTCACTCAGTTTGTCTCCTGTCTGGACCGCGCCTGGCACGCCGGCGTGTCGTGGTTCGACGGGCGCGAAAGCTGCAATGATTTCTCCCTGGGGATCGAGCTGGAAGGCACCGACGAGTTGCCGTTCACCGATGCCCAGTACGACGCATTGATTGCCTTGACCCGGCAGTTGCAGCAGGCCTTCAAGGCCATCACCCCACAGAGGATTTGTGGGCACAGCGATATCGCTCCGGGGCGCAAGACCGATCCGGGGCCCGGATTCGACTGGGTACGCTATCGCGCGGCCCTGAACGAAGGGGAAGGACAATGAGTTTTCTGGTGTTGCTGCTGGCGGTATGGATCGAGAAATTCTCGGCCTTGCGCCAGCGCGTTCAGCATGACGAGCCGTGGTTGCGCCAACTGTTCCGGCAGGAGGCCAGCCCGCGTCTGGCCAAGCGTCCCTGGTGGGTGCTGGCCTTGCTGGTGCTGCTGCCGGCAGTGCTGCTGGGGCTGCTGTTGCTGGTACTGGAGCCGCTGGCCTACGGCCTGCTGGCGTTGCCGGTGCATCTGCTGGTGGTGATCTACAGCCTGGGGCGGGGCGACCTGCTGGGCGGCCTCGGGCCGTTTCGCGATGCCTGGCGCCGCGAGGACCTGCAAGCCGCGGCGCATGTCGCCAAGCGCGACCTGGATATCTGCGCCGACAGTGGCGAGCAGTTGCTCGGGCAGGTTCAAGGGCATCTGCTGTGGCAGGCCTACCAGAGCTTTTTCGCGGTGATCTTCTGGTACTTCCTGCTGGGGCCGGTGGCCGCATTGAGCTATCGCCTGCTGGCGCTGGCCGCCGAACACAGCAAGAACCCGGCGGTCGCCGAGCGCGCCGGGCAACTGCGGCATGCCTTCGACTGGTTGCCGGTACGCTTGCTGGCGGCCAGCTTCGCCCTGGTGGGCAACTTCGTCGCGGTCAGTCGCGTAATGCTCCACGAGTTGCTGAACTGGAACATCAGCGCCGCGCAGCTGGTGGAAAAGGTCGGCCTGGTCGCCGCTGAAATTCCCGCGCCGATCACCGGGCCGGATGGCATTCTCAGCCTGGACCGGATCTGGGAGCTGTTGCTGCGGGCCGCGGTGCTCTGGTACGCCGGTTTCGCCCTGTGGACCGTGCTGCCCTGAGGGCGAGCCGCGAGTGAGCGCTGGCAAGCCTTCCTGGTCTTGCCAGCGCAGATAAAGCCGTCCTTCCGTCCGCCGCCCGCGCGGTTAACCTTAAGTTACAAACCCTTTTGCCGATTTGAGCTATACAGAAGCAGCGCCAAATAGTGGCTATCTGCCGTGTTCGCGCACCTGCCAATAAAAATAAAAGCAAAAAAAGGGGGACTTCTTGTGAAGAGCTTGCTCTATCCCGCCATTGCCCTGATGAACCGCCTGAGCTTCGGCATGAAGTTCAGCCTGATCAGCGTGCTGTTCTTTCTGCCGATGCTGGTCACCAACTTCTATCTGGTGCGCGATTCCTACCGTGAATTCCAGGGCACCCAGGTCGAGCTGCAAAGCCTGGACCTGCTGGGCAGCAGCCTGACCCTGCGCCGCGACCTGGAAACCCTGAACAACATGGTGCAGATCAACGCGACCCTGGGGCAGTCCGGCAAGGCCGGGGATATCGAAAGCAAGATAGTCACCCTGGAAAAGTCCGTGCTCGAACGCTTGCAGGGCCTGGCCGCGGTCACCGTGGACCCCGAGCAGATCGGCGTGTTCGACGGCAAGCGCGATGAAATGATTGCCGCCTTCAAGGCGCAGCAGGCGGAAAGCTCGCTGCAAAGCAAAAGCGCGCTGATCGGCAAGCTCTTGGGCAGCGCGCAGATTTTCAGCCAGATCATCGCCAGCCAGTCCGGCCTGAGCCGCGATACCCAGAGCGATGTGCGGCAGTTGAGCGAACTGGTGACCAGCGTCACGCCGCAGGTTACGCAGATTCTTGGCGAAGGGCGGGCGATGGGCGCGTATTCCCTGGGCCAGGGTTTTCTCAACTCATCCGCCAGCACCCGCTTTGATGAGCTGCTGGTGCAGATTGAGAAACTCCAGGCCGAATACGGCCTGAAACTGCAGGATGCGCTGGGCTCGAGCAAGGCCGCCCAAGGCGCGCTGGACAGCCTGGCCAGCGCCAGCAAAGGCAGCCTCAAGCAAGCCAGCGAGCTGTTCGAAGAGCAGGTGGTGATGGCCGATACCCTGGACGCGCCCTGGCAGGGCTTTTATGACCAGGTCAGCGGGCTGATGGCGCAGACCTACCAGCTCAACGAGGCGACCCTGAAGTTTCTCGGCGAGGAGCTGCAGCAGCGGCTGGGGCAGAACCGTACGCAGATGGTGCTGCTGGTGGTGGCGCTGGCGGCGGTGTTCCTGCTGATCTTCTATCTCTATGGCGCGTTCTACGTCTCGACCCGCACCACCCTCAAGCGTCTGGGCGCGATGATGGACAAGGTGGCGGCCGGTGACATGACCGTTACCTTCAATGCCCAGAGCCGTGACGAGCTGGGAGAGTTGGGCACGGTGTTCAACGGCACCGTGGCGAAGATCCACGACCTGATCGAACTGGTGGGCAAGACCGTCGGTGAGGTCGAGCGCCAGGCCGGGCAGGTGGAAGCCGTGTCGGCCCAGAGTAACCAGGCGGTGGCCGGGCAGCGCAGCCAGATCGAGCAGGTGGCGACGGCGATGAACCAGATGTCCGCCACGTCCCAGGAAGTCGCGCGCAGCGCCGCGGCGGCGGTCAGCAGCGCCCACAGCGTCAACGACGAGACCATCAGCGGGCGCGGGCTGGTGGAGTCCCAGCAAGGCAGCATTGCCCAACTGGCCAGCGAGATCGACCAGTCGGTGCTGGTGATCAATCAGCTGGCCAGCGACAGCCAGGCCATCAGCCGGGTGCTGGAGGTGATCAAGAGCATCGCCGAGCAGACCAACCTGCTGGCGCTCAACGCCGCCATCGAAGCGGCCCGCGCTGGCGAGCAGGGGCGGGGCTTCGCGGTGGTGGCCGACGAGGTGCGGACCCTGGCCAAGCGTACCCAGCAATCGACCGAGGAAATCGAGCAGATGATCGTCAAGCTCCATGGCGGCGTGGGGGCGGCGGTCAAGGCCATGGGCATCAGCCATGAGATGGCCAATGGCACGGTCGGGCAATCGGAGAAGGTCCAGCAGGCGCTGGAGAACATCCTCGGCGCGGTGGGCATGATCGTCGACCAGAACCAGCAGATCGCCGCGGCGGTGGAGCAGCAGACCGCGGTGGCCCACGACATCGATCAGAACATCGTCGAGATCAACCGAGCCGGCGAGCGCACCGCCGAAGGCGCGTACCAGACCGAAAACGCCAGTCGCCAGCTGTCGGCGCAGGTGGTGCAGTTGAAGCAGTTGATCAGCGCGTTCCGGGTCTGATTCAGGCGTTGTGGGGCCAGCCGAACAGCGCGCAGGCGTTGGCGGTACTGGCCGCCGCCAGCTGTTCGGGGCTGACGGCCATGATCTCGGCCAGGGCCGCGCAGATCTCCGGCAGGTGTCGCGGGCTGTTGCGCTGGCCCGGGTACATGGCGGGCGCCATATCCGGCGAGTCGGTTTCCAGCACCACCGCGTCCAGCGGCAAGTCGGCGATGACCTTGCGCAGGCGCAGCGCCTGTGGCCAGGTCGCGGCGCCCCCCAAGCCCAGCTTGAACCCCAGCTTGATGTATTCGCGGGCCTCTTCGCGGCTGCCGGCGAAGGCGTGGATGATGCCGGCGCGCTTGAGCTTGAAGCGCTTGAGGGTGGCAATCACCGCGGCATGGCTGCGCCGTACGTGGAGCAGGGCGGGTAGCTGGAAGTCCGCGGCCAGTTGCAGTTGCGCTTCGAACAGCTGCTGCTGGCGCTGGCGATCCAGCTGTTCGAGAAAATAATCCAGGCCGAACTCACCCACCGCGCACAACTGCGGATGGCCCGCCAGGCGGGTCAGCCAGTCGCCCAGCTCAATCAGGTCGGCCGGCCTGTGCTCGTCGAGATAGACCGGGTGCAGGCCGAAGGCGGCATGCAGGTCGGCATCGCTCTGCACCAGCTCCCAGAGCCGCTGCCAATTGCGCTGATAGACTCCCAGCACCACCATCCGCCGCACGCCGAGGGCGCGGCTGGCCGCCAGCAGCGCCTGACGATCCGCGTCGAAATCCGGAAAATCCAGGTGGGTGTGGCTGTCGATCAGCTCCACGGTCAAGCCTCGTGAATGCGCTGCTTGAAGGTCCGGGCGATGGCGTTCACGCCGGGTTGGTAATGGGCTTCTTCAATGGCGGCCAGGGCCAGTTGCAGGGCCTTGTCGGCAATCAGCTGGTGCTGCTGGGCCATGGCGTTCACCGGCAGCGGCAGGAAGTCCAGTAGCTGGGTATCGCCGAAGGTGCCCAGGCGCAGCGGGCGCGACTTGAGCGGGAAGTCGTGCAGTGCGTCGAACACCCCTTGCAGCAGCACATAGGAGGTGGTCACCAGGGCATCCGGCAGGTGGCCCAGGCGCTCCAGCAACGCTTCCATCAACTGGCGACCGCAGTCGCGGCTGAAGGCTTCGCCCTGTTCGATCAGCACCTGGCCCTCGAAACCTTCCAGCGCCTGCTTGAAGCCGGCGGCGCGTTCCTGGCTGATGCCCAGCTCGGGGCGGGCGCCGATCAGCGCGATCTGCCGCGGCTGGGGCTGCAACAGGCTGCGGGTCAGGTGCAGGCTGGCTTGCTGATCGTCGCTGATCACCGAGCAGAAAAACTCCGGCTCCATCACCCGGTCGATGGCGATGATCGGCAGGCCCTGGGCCTGCAACAGGCGATAGGTGTCATCCTCGGGCGGCAGGCAGCTGGCGACGAACAGCGCGTCGCAGCGGCGCGCGCGGAACAGTTGCAGCAGCTGTCGCTCGCTGTCCGGGGCATCGTCGGAGCTGGCGATCAGCAGCTGGTAACCACGGGCGCGGGCGCCTTGCTCGAGCAGCTTGGCGATACGCGCGTAACTGGGGTTTTCCAGGTCTGGCAGGATGAAACCCAGGGTCCGGGTCCGCCGGCTGCGCAGCCCGGCGGCTTGAGGGTTGGGCGTGAAGCCATGTTCCTCGACCACCGCCCGGACCCGTTCGACGGTCGCGTTGCTGATACGTTGCTGTTCGGCCTTGCCGTTGATGACGTAGCTGGCGGTGGTGACGGACACACCGGCCAGTCTGGCGATATCACTGAGTTTCAACCCGGGTTTTCCTTGTTTTCTGGAGCTTGCCCCGACATTTTCGCCAATCCTAACCGATATAGGCAGGCGACCAATGTCGGAACATGCAGCCGACAGGTAGGGCTTCAAGGATGGAAGATTATCGAGTAACGTGCCCAATATTCTAGATTAAACGTTTCAGCACGCGTATTTTCTAGGGGTATGGGCAGACGGGAACAGGGCCTTGCCAAGCCGGCGGTCCCGTTTGTGGCATTAAAGCCGCCTGACTGATTCACTCAAAACAATACCTAGCGCCCCGGCGCTAAATAGGAGAAAGCATGCTCGAGCTCACTATTGAGCAGATATCCATGGGCCAGTCGGCTGTGGATAAGTCCGCTGCACTGCACCTGCTCGCCGACAAACTGGTGGCCGACGGCCTGGTCGCCGAAGGTTACCTGGCTGGCCTGCAGGCCCGCGAAGCCCAGGGCTCGACGTTTCTCGGTCAAGGTATTGCCATTCCCCACGGCACCCCGGAAACCCGCGACCAGGTGTTCGCCACCGGCGTGCGCCTGCTGCAATTTCCCGAGGGAGTGGACTGGGGCGATGGCCAGATCGTCTACCTGGCGATCGGCATCGCCGCCAAATCCGACGAACACCTGCGCCTGCTGCAACTCTTGACCCGCGCCCTCGGCGAGACCGACCTGGGCCAGGCCCTGCGCCGCGCCAGCTCGCCGGAAGCCCTGCTGAAACTGCTGCAAGGCGCGCCGCAGGAGCTGGCGCTGGATGCGCAGATGATCGGTCTGGGCGTGGCCGCCGAAGACTTCGAAGAGCTGGTGTGGCGCGGCGCCCGCCTGCTGCGCCAGGCCGACTGCGTGAGCAACGGTTTTGCCGCCGTGCTGCAACAGGTCGAAGCGCTGCCCCTGGGCGATGGCCTGTGGTGGCTGCACAGCGAGCAGACCGTCAAGCGCCCGGGCCTGGCCTTCGTCACCCCGGACAAACCGATTCGCTACCTCGGCCAGCCATTGGCCGGGCTGTTCTGCCTGGCCAGCCTGGGCGAGGCCCATCAGGCCCTGCTCGAGCGCCTGTGCGCGCTGTTGATCGAAGGCCGCGGCCATGAACTGGGCCGGGCCACCAGCAGCCGCGCGGTATTGGAAGTGCTGGGCGGCGAACTGCCAGCCGACTGGCCGAGCGCGCGCATCGTCCTGGCCAACGCCCACGGCTTGCATGCACGCCCGGCGAAGATCCTCGCGCAGCTGGCGAAAAGCTTCGAGGGCGAGGTCCGTGTGCGCATCGTCGACGCGCCGGGCTCCGCGGTTTCGGTGAAGAGCCTGAGCAAGCTGCTGAGCCTCGGCGCCCGTCGTGGCCAGACCCTGGAACTGATCGCCGAACCGAACATCGCCGCCGACGCCCTGCCAGCCTTGCTGGCGGCCATCGCCGAAGGTCTGGGGGAAGAAGTCGAGCCGGTTCCAGAAGCCAGCGCGCCCCAGGAAGTGCCGGAAGAAGTCGAGGTGCCCATCAGCGCGCCGGCTTCCGGCAGCCTGGTCCAGGCCATCCCGGCGGCCCCCGGCATCGCCATCGGCCCGGCGCATATCCAGGTGATCCAGCCGTTCGATTACCCGTTGCGCGGCGAATCCACCGCCATCGAGCGCGAGCGCCTGCAACGAGCCCTGGCCGAGGTCCGGCATGACATCGACGGCCTGATCCAGCGCAGCAAGGCCAAGGCCATTCGCGAGATCTTCGTCACCCACCAGGAAATGCTCGACGACCCGGAACTGACCGACGAAGTCGACACTCGCCTCAAGCAGGGCGAAAGCGCCGAAGCGGCCTGGATGACCGTGATCGAAGCCGCCGCCCGGCAGCAGGAAGCCTTGCACGACGCGCTGCTGGCCGAACGCGCCGCCGACCTGCGGGACATCGGCCGGCGGGTGCTGGCGCAGTTGTGTGGCATTGAAACTCCGACCGAGCCGGATGAGCCCTACATCCTGGTGATGGATGAAGTCGGCCCATCGGACGTGGCGCGCCTCGATCCGGCGCGGGTGGCCGGTATTCTCACCGCCCGTGGCGGCGCCACTGCGCACAGCGCGATCGTCGCCCGCGCCCTGGGGATTCCGGCGCTGGTCGGGGCCGGTGCCGGCGTGTTGCAGCTCAAACCGGGCACGCCGCTGCTGCTCGATGGCCAGCGCGGTCGCCTGCATGTGGATGCCGATGCCAGCACCCTGCAACGGGCCACCGAAGAGCGCGACACCCGCGAACAACGGCTCAAGGCCGCCGCGGAACAACGCCATCAACTGGCGCATACCACCGACGGCCACCACGTCGAAGTCTTCGCCAATATCGGCGAAAGCGCCGGGGTGGCCAGCGCCGTGGAAAACGGCGCGGAAGGTATCGGCCTGCTGCGCACCGAACTGATTTTCATGGCCCACCCGCAAGCGCCGGACGAAGCCACCCAGGAAGCCGAATACCGCCGCGTGCTCGATGGCCTGGCCGGGCGGCCGCTGGTGGTGCGGACCCTGGATGTCGGCGGCGACAAACCGCTGCCGTACTGGCCGATCGCCAAGGAAGAAAACCCCTTCCTCGGCGTGCGCGGCATCCGCCTGACCCTGCAGCGCCCGCAGATCATGGAAGCCCAACTGCGGGCCTTGCTGCGCTCGGCGGACAACCGCCCGCTGCGGATCATGTTCCCCATGGTCGGCAGCGTCGATGAATGGCGCGCCGCCCGCGACATGACCGAGCGCCTGCGCCAGGAAATCCCGGTGGCCGACCTGCAACTGGGGATCATGATCGAAGTGCCGTCCGCTGCCTTGCTGGCGCCGGTGCTGGCCAAGGAAGTGGACTTCTTCAGTGTCGGCACCAACGACCTGACCCAATACACCCTGGCCATCGACCGTGGTCATCCAACCCTGTCGGCCCAGGCCGACGGCCTGCACCCGGCGGTGCTGCAACTGATCGACATCACCGTGCGCGCGGCCCATGCCCACGGCAAGTGGGTCGGCGTGTGCGGCGAGCTGGCGGCCGATCCGCTGGCGGTGCCGGTGCTGGTCGGCCTGGGTGTGGACGAACTGAGCGTCTCCGGACGCAGCATCGCCGAGGTCAAGGCACGCATTCGCGAGCTCAGCCTGACCCAGGCACAAACCCTTGCGGAGCAGGCCCTGGCCGTCGGCAGCGCGAACGATGTGCGCGCCCTTGTGGAGGCCATGTAATGGCAAAGATTCTTACCCTGACCCTGAACCCGGCGCTGGACCTCACCGTCCAGCTGACGCGCCTGGAACCGGGGCAGGTCAACCGCAGCGAAGCCATGCACACCCATGCCGCCGGCAAGGGCGTGAACGTGGCCCAGGTGCTGGCCGACCTTGGCCATCAGCTGACCGTCAGCGGCTTCCTCGGTGAAGACAATCCCCAGGCGTTCGAGGCGTTGTTCGCCCGCCGCGGTTTTGTCGACGCCTTTGTCCGTGTGCCCGGGGAAATCCGCAGCAACATCAAGCTGGCCGAACAGGACGGGCGCATCACCGATCTCAACGGCCCCGGCCCGGAGGTTGACGAAGCGGCGCAACAGGCCTTGCTCGCACGCCTGGAACAGATCGCCCCGGGGCATGACGCGGTGGTGGTGGCCGGCAGCCTGCCGCGCGGCGTCAGCCCGCAATGGCTGCACGCCTTGCTGACCCGTCTTAAGGCGCTGGGGTTGAAAGTGGCGCTGGACACCAGCGGCGAAGCCCTGCGCGCCGGCCTGGCCGCCGGGCCCTGGCTGGTCAAGCCCAATACCGAGGAACTGGCCGAGGCCCTGGGCAGCCCGCTGCTGTCGCTGGCGACCCAGGCCGAAGCCGCCAGGCGCCTGCACGCCCAGGGTGTCGAGCATGTGGTGATTTCCCATGGCGCCGAAGGCGTGAACTGGTTCAGTGCCGCGCCGGCCTTGCAGGCGCTGCCGCCCAAGGTCAGCGTGGCCAGTACCGTCGGCGCCGGCGACTCGTTGCTGGCCGGCATGCTCCACGGCCTGCTCAGCGCCCACGCTTTCGAACAGACCCTGCGCACCGCCACGGCCATCGCCGCCATGGCCGTGACCCAGATCGGTTTCGGCATCACCGATGCCACGCAGTTGGCACAGCTTGAACAGGGGGTGCGCGTTCATCCCCTCATAGAACAATAAGAGGGTTGGTCATGAAGTTAGCCATTGTTACCGCCTGCCCGAACGGCATGGTCACCAGTGTGCTGTGCGCCCGGTTGCTGGACGCCGCGGCCCAACGCCAGGGCTGGAGCACCAGCGTCGAAGTGCATGACGAGGCGCATCCGGAACGGCAATTGTCGGCCGCCACCCTCGAAGCGGCCGAATGGGTGCTGGTGGTCAGCACCGGGCCTTTGGACATGTCGCGGTTTGTCGGCAAGCGGGTGTTCCAGAGCTCGCCCTCAGTGGCCCTGCAGGACGTCGACGGCGTGCTGCGGCGCGGCGCCGAGGAGGCCCAGGTGTATGTCGCGGCCGCAGCCGTGGCCGAGCCGGCGCCGGCCAGCAAAAACGCGCCCCGGCTGGTGGCGGTCACTGCTTGTCCGACCGGCGTGGCCCACACCTTTATGGCGGCCGAGGCCTTGCAACAGACCGCCAAGCGCCTGGGGTATGAGCTGCAAGTGGAAACCCAGGGCTCGGTCGGCGCGCGCAACCCGTTGAGCGCCGAGGCCATCGCCGCGGCGGACGTGGTGCTGCTGGCGGCGGATATCGAAGTGCCCACCGAGCGCTTCGCCGGCAAGAAGATCTACCGCTGTGGCACCGGCATCGCCCTCAAGCAATCCGAGGCGACCCTGAACAAGGCCCTGGCCGAGGGGCAGGTGGAATCGGCAGCGGCGGGCGCTGCTGCGGCCTCGGCCAAGCAGGAGAAAACCGGGGTCTACAAGCACCTGCTGACCGGTGTCTCGTTCATGCTGCCGATGGTGGTGGCGGGCGGTCTGATGATCGCCCTGTCCTTCGTCTTCGGTATCACCGCGTTCAAGGAAGAGGGCACCCTGGCTGCCGCCTTGATGCAAATCGGCGGCGACACCGCGTTCAAGCTGATGGTGCCGCTGCTGGCCGGCTATATCGCTTACTCCATCGCCGACCGGCCGGGCCTGGCGCCGGGGATGATCGGCGGCATGCTTGCCAGCACGTTGGGGGCAGGGTTTATCGGCGGGATCATTGCCGGTTTTATCGCCGGCTATACGGCCAAGGCCATCAGTAAATACGCGCGCTTGCCCCAGAGCCTGGAGGCATTGAAGCCGATCCTGATCATCCCGTTGCTGGCCAGCCTGTTCACTGGCCTGGTGATGATCTATGTGGTGGGCAAACCGGTGGCCGGGATGCTTGCTGGCCTGACCCATTTCCTCGACAGCATGGGCACCACCAACGCGATCCTGCTGGGTGTGTTGCTCGGCGGCATGATGTGCGTCGACCTCGGCGGGCCGATCAACAAAGCGGCCTATGCCTTCTCCGTGGGACTGCTGGCGTCGCAGAGTTACGCGCCGATGGCGGCGACCATGGCAGCCGGCATGGTGCCGCCGATCGGCCTGGGCATCGCGACCTTTATCGCCCGGCGCAAGTTTGCCCAGACCGAGCGTGAAGCGGGCAAGGCGGCGCTGGTGCTGGGGCTGTGCTTTATCTCCGAAGGCGCGATTCCGTTCGCCGCCAAGGACCCGTTGCGGGTGATCCCGGCGAGCATCGCCGGCGGCGCGCTGACCGGGGCGCTGTCGATGTATTTCGGCTGCAAACTGATGGCGCCCCATGGTGGGTTGTTTGTGATGCTGATTCCGAATGCGATCAATCACGCATTGCTGTATTTGCTGGCGATTGTCGCGGGGAGTTTGTTGACGGCGGTGGTGTATGCGGTGGTGAAGCGGCCGGAGGTGACCGAGCTGGCGCTGGAGCCGGTCAAGGCCTGACCTTTGTGTTTGCGGTTTACCTCGATGGCGCCCTCAGTGGCGCCATCGTTGTTTCTGCTGATCGCTGACTCTGTAGGAGCGAGGCTTGCCCGCGATGGCGTCCGTACTGGCGCTGCATTTTTTGGACGGGGTACATATCCATTCCTGCGGTCACGGCCGCTTATGGTTCCGCCCTTACGGCGGGTCACTTTTGGCAAACGCCCCAAAAGTAACCAAAAAGTCTTGCCCCTGCGTACGGCCTTCGCTGCGCTCAGGTTCCCTCGCTCCGGCGTCCATCAGGGGGCATCGACTCTGGTCGGCTTCGCTTCGACCTCCATTCGATGTCCTCGACTGCGTCGAGGGGCGCTGCGCGCCATCCCCCTGATGAACACCGGAACGAAGCCTCCCGATGGGGCGGGTGGATCAAAAGCCAAAGCCAAAGCCAGAGCCAGAGCAAAAGCGATATTGCGGTTTGATGGTAATTGGCGACTGACGCTAAACCCTGTAGCCGCTGCCGAGCCTGCGAGGCTGCGATCGACCGCGAAGCGGGCGCAGGGGGCTTGAGACCGCTGGAGGACCTTCGGTCCTATCGCAGCCTGCGGCAGCGGCTACAGGGATCGTGTGTATCAGGTCCTATGGATGACAGTTTTGTTGTGTAAGACGCTGTCTGAAAGTGAGGCTCTTCGTTTTCCTTTGTAAGGCTTTTCCGAGAAGCTCCGGGCCGCTTGCGTCTGGGAAGGGCGCTGTCTAGCCTCGGGTTTGTCACTGGTTTTTCAGTGATCGGGACTAGCAGCCCGGGTCAGGGGATTTCGGTCCCGTGTTCATCGTTCGGTGTTTCACTTGTTCTGATGAGTCATGGCGACTCCATTTATTCGGAGGAGCATCATGAAAAGCCCAAATTCTGTCCCCCAGGTTTCTCGCGCTCGTCGCTTGTGCGATTTCAAGCACGATGAGGCCAACCGCTCGGTGCTTAAAGCGCTTAAAGAAACAGCCTGCGCCACCATCGGCAACAACTCGCTCTTCAGCGTCCGCCCAGGCATCAGCGCCGAAGAGGCGTTGCTTCACGTTTCCATGCTGCTCAAATCCGCCGAGGAGGTCTCCGATGAAATCACCGAACACGCCAGCGGTATCGAGCGTGGCCTGATCTGGTCGCTGGTGCATTCCGTGGAGATGGCGCGTGGTGTGGTGGATGCCTTGCTCGATGGCAATCGTCTCTGAGCTGCAATCGTTGCTGAAGGTGGCGATCGATCCGGGCGGTTTGGTTCTGGCTGGTTTGTTATGGCGGCTGTACGTGGGGCACCTTCGGGTGAGCCGGGTTCCTGGGCCCTGGTCTGCTAACCCACGTCCAGCCGCCACCCGATAAGGCGGAGCGCTCCGGCTGGGGCGCTCTCATTTATGACTAGGCTACCGAGCGCCTCAAGGCGCGACAGTTCGCTGACCGGGGCGGAAGCCCTGGCGGCGGGCTGACCAGGCTACGGCCAGCCCCAGTAGGGCGAGCAAGGCCAGGGCCCAGGGGAAGGATGCCGGTCCCATGTGTTCCAGCAGCAGGCCGCCGGCGATGCCGCCGCCTGCCACGGCGAGGTTGAACACGGTCACCAGCATGGATTGCGCGACGTCGGCGTTATCGCCTGCGGTATCGGCGATCGCCGTTTGCAGCAGCGTGGGGGCGCCGCCGAAGGTGATTCCCCAGGTCGCAATGCCCAGCAGTACGAGGGGCGCGGAGCCATTGGCGAAACCCAGTATCAGCGCGGCCAGGGTGAACACCGCCAGACTGAGCAGGGTCAGCCGGCGTAGCCAGCGATCCACCAGCAGGCCGGTGATCCAGATGCCGACGATGGAGGCGACACCGAACAGCAACAGCACGCTGTCTACCCGCTGCCCCAGGCCCACGGAGGTGAGGTAGGGCGCGATGTAGGTGTACAGGATGTTGTGCGCCAGTATCCAGGCGAACAGCGTCAACAGCACCGGACGTATGCCCGGCATCAGGAAGATCCGTCGGATCGGCAGGCGCTGGCGCTGCGTCTGGCCGGCGAAGTCCGGCACGGCAAAACGGACCCAGGCGAGCAGCACCAGGGCCAGGGCCGACATGATCCAGAACACGCCGCGCCAGTCGAACAAGGTGCCCAGCCAAGTGCCCAGGGGCACGCCGATGGACAGGGCGATGGGCTGGCCGATCCCCACCACGGCCAGCGAGCGGCCTTGCAGATGGTGGGGCACCATGCGCCGCGCGTAACCGGCCAGCAGGCCCCAGATCACGCCGGCGGCCATGCCGGCGATAAAACGCGCCACCAGCGTCACCTGGTAATCCGTGGACAGGGCCGTGACGCTGTTGAACACCAGCAACCCGGCGATGGCCAGCAGGAATAGCGGCCGTCGCCGCCAACTGCGGGTGACGGCGATGACCGGGATGGCCGCCAGCACCGAGCCGAGGGCATAGAGGGTGACCAACTGCCCGGCCAGGGCCTCGGACACGCCCAGCCCCAGGCTGATCTGTGGCAGCAGCCCGGCCGGCATGGTTTCGGTCATGATGGCGATGAAGCCCGCCATGGTGAAGGCCAGCAACTTCCACACGGGAAGCCCCTGATCAAGCGTGTCGAACGGGGCCGCCGCAAGGGCGCCGTCGTTGCCCTGAATACTCATACGCAATCTCTCTGTCTATGGATGTGTGCCGGGCGCCCGCAAAGCGGTGAGTGCTTGCAGGCGTCGTGGGGTCAGGCGAGGTAGGAGGCGGCCATGTCCTTGTCGCCATGGCCGGCCTCGAGGGCGCGTTCGAAACGCGACAACCCGGCCTGGGCGGCGTCCACCCGCACGCCGGCCTGGAGCGCGGCATCGACCACCAGGCGGGCGTCCTTTACCGCGTTGGCGATGGAGAAACTGGTGCTGTAGTCGTCCGCCAGGATCGCGGCGGCCTTGAGCCGGAAGTAGCCGCTGTCCAGCGGCCCGTCCTTGACCACATCGACCACCAAGGCCGGATCGACGCCCAGCCCCTTGGCGATGGCGATGCTTTCGGCGATGCCATGGGTCAAGGCAAAGACCCAGCTATTGAGCGCCAGTTTGAGGCGGCTGCTGGCGCCGACCTGCTCGGAGACCCAGAGGGTGCGCTTGCCGATGGCATCGAAGACCGGTTGCACATCCGCGCGCGCCGCGGCGGGGCCAGAGGCCAGAATGATCAGCTGGCCTTGTTCCGCGGGCTGTCGGGTGCCCTGGACCGGGGTGTCGTAAAACACCAGGCCGTGCTCGGCGGCGAACGCGGCCAGGGTGGCCGTATCCTCGATGCCGACCGTACTCAGCTGCAGCCACAGGGTGCCTTTCGACAGCGCGGGGGCGGCGGCCTGCATGGCTTGCAGCACGCTGGGGCCGTCCTTGAGCAGGGTCAGGACGATGTCCGCGCCCTGTACTGCGTCAGCCGGGCTGGAAAATACCTGGATGCCGTCCGGGGCCAGCGCTTGCGCCTTGGCAGCCGTGCGGTTCCAGGCGTTCACCCGGAAGCCGTGCTGGCTCAGGTTGCGTGCTACGGGCGCGCCGATCAGGCCGGTGCCAAGGACGGCGAGGGTGAGAGGTTTGCGGTCGATAGTCATGGGGTAACTCCGAGGGTTGGGAAATGGCTGAATGCTTAACTGGAACGATCAGTCCAAAACTGGGCGAATAAAAACCCGAGGGCCGCGCAACGAGGTGTGGCGCAGCCGTCAGGTGCTGGTCAGAGCGCTTCCAGCGCTATCTCGAGTACATCCATGAGGCGTTCGCGCCGCTCCTGCGGTGGGCTGCCTTTGCTCACGACGCGCATGCCCTGGATGGTGTTGACGATGAAGCGTGCCAGGGCGCGCGGCTTTTTATCGGGGGCGAGGGTTCCTTCCTGCTGGCCACGGATGAGCAACTGTTCCAGCGCATTCTCCAGGCGCAGGAAGTTCTGGCTCACCAGGGCGGCGACCGCCGGGTCCTGGGCTGCCAGTTCCAGGGTGGCATTGGCCACCAGGCAGCCGCGCTGGCGGGGATCGCCCATTTCATCCTCGACGATGCGCATCAGCAGTTGGCGAACCAGCGCTGCTGCCGGTTCGGACTGGGACAGCAGGTCGACATTGGCCTGGGTCAGTTGGTGATAGCGGCGCAGGGCCTGCTGGTACAGGCCGTTCTTGCTTTCAAAGGCGTTGTACAGGCTGCTTCGCGACAGGCCGGTGCCTTCGACAAGGTCCTGGATCGAGGTGGCGGCGTAGCCTCGCTGCCAGAACACCTGCATGGCGGAGTCAGCGACTTCGTCTGGCTCAAACTCTTTAGCGCGCACGGGATTCACCGTATTGGAATGATCGTTCCTGAAAAGTCTGGAGGTTTATCCCGAGCGAGTCAAGCGGCCTTGCACAAGCGACACAGGCGGAGCGAAAGTTGTTTATCAGTCGGCGGTTCCCACCTTGTGTCGCGCAGCGCCCTGGAATGCACGTTGTCATACGGGCTTCATCCCTGCTGACTAAGGTTTGCTTTTTCGGTTTATGTCGGAGGGATCCACGATGAGCGATTTCACTCT
The DNA here is from genome assembly GCF_017349775.1 of Pseudomonas sp. GW460-12-10-14-TSB1. Classification (NCBI taxonomy): domain Bacteria; kingdom Pseudomonadati; phylum Pseudomonadota; class Gammaproteobacteria; order Pseudomonadales; family Pseudomonadaceae; genus Pseudomonas; species Pseudomonas sp. GW460-12-10-14-TSB1. The sequence continues at coordinate 61,979 of NZ_JACNAC010000005.1, read as the reverse complement.
CGGTCGGCGGCGTTTGATTCAGGTGGCGGGGGCAGGGCTGTTGCTGCCGGGGTTGGCGCCGGCGGTGATTGCCTCGGGCAAGGACCGGCCGAAGATGGTCGATGGCGTGCAGTCCGGGGATCTGCTCGGCGATCGGGCGATGGTCTGGAGCCGTACCGACCGGCCGGCGCGGATGGTGGTGGAGTGGGATACCCGCAGCCTGTTCAGCAACCCGCGCAAGTTTGTCTCACCCCTGGCCGATGCCCGCACCGACTTCACCGCGCGGGTCGAGCTGGGCGGGCTGCCCACCGACCAGGCGATTTTTTATCGGGTGTATTTCGAGGACGCCCAGACCGGCGTGCGCAGCAAACCCTGGTTCGGCCACTTACGCAGCGTGCCGCAGACCCGTCGCGATATCCGCTTTGTCTGGAGCGGCGACACTGTCGGCCAGGGGTTCGGCATCAACCCGGACATCGGCGGCATGCGCATCTACGAGGCCATGCGCCGGCGCCTGCCTGACTTTTTTATCCACAGCGGCGACACCATTTACGCCGACGGCCCGGTGCCGGCGCAGCTGACCACCGAGAATGGCCGGGTATGGCGCAATATCACCACCGAGGCCAAGAGCAAGGTCGCCGAGACCCTCGACGAATACCGCGGCAACTACCGCTACAACCTGCTGGACGAGAACGTGCGGCGCTTCAACGCCGAGGTGCCGCAGATCTGGCAGTGGGACGATCACGAGGTGGTCAACAACTGGTCGCCGAGCAAGGTGCTGGATGAGCGCTACACCACCAAAGATATCCACACCCTGGTGGGCCGCGCGCGGCAGGCCTGGCTGGAATATGCGCCGATGCGCTTGCAGAGCGCCGACCAGGGCGGGCGGATCTATCGCAAACTGAGCTACGGGCCGCTGCTGGATGTGTTCGTGCTGGACATGCGCAGCTATCGCGGCGGCAACGACGACAACCTCGGCGCGGCCAAGCCGTTCCTCGGCCGCGAGCAGCTGGACTGGCTCAAGCAGGGGCTCAAGCACTCCAAGGCGCAGTGGAAGGTGGTGGCGGCCGACATGCCCATCGGCCTCGGCGTGCCGGACGGCGAGGTCAGTCCCGGCGTGCCGCGCTGGGAGGCGATCGCCAACGGCGACCCAGGCCCGGCCCAGGGCCGCGAGCTGGAGATCGCCGAGTTGCTGGCGTTCCTGCGCAAGCACAAAGTGCGCAACCATGTGTGGCTGACGGCGGACGTGCATTACTGCGCGGCGCACCATTACCACCCGGACCGCGCAGCGTTCCAGGATTTCGAGCCGTTCTGGGAATTCGTCGCCGGGCCTTTGAATGCCGGCAGTTTCGGGCCCAACGCGCTGGACAAGACCTTCGGCCCGGAGGTGGTGTTCCAGAAGGCGCCGCCGGCGCAGAACACCTCGCCGTTCGCTGGTTTCCAGTTCTTCGGCGAAGTGCAGATCGAAGGGCAGAGCGGGGAGTTGAGCGTGATCCTGCGGGACCTGGATGGGGTGGCGGTGTTCGAGCGCAAGTTGCAGCCGGTGTAGGAGCGAGGCTTGCCCGCGATGGGGGCGACGCGGTGTGTCTGAGACACCGCGTTATCGTTCATCGCGAGCAATCGAGCGTCGACCGGCCGCTCCTACAGATCAATAGACATCCCGGCGATAACGGCCTTGCTCGATCAGGCGCTCGACCACCTCGGCGCCCAGCACTTCGTTGAGCACTTGATCCACCCCCGAGGCCATGCCTTGCAGGCTGCCGCAGATATAGATCGAGGCACCGTCGGCCAGCCATTGCTTGAGGCGTTCGGCCTGTTGGCGCAGGCGGTCCTGGACATAGATCTTCTCTGCCTGATCGCGGGAGAAGGCCAGGTCCAGGCGGCGCAGGTCGCCGGCGGTCAGCCATTCCTGCAGCTCGTCCTTGCAGTAGAAATCATGCTCGGCGTTGCGCTCGCCGAAGATCAGCCAGTTGTCTTGCTGGCCCTCGGCGATGCGCGCCTTGAGCAGGCTGCGCAAGCCGGCCAGGCCTGTGCCGTTGCCTAGCAGGATCAGCGGGCAAGGCTCGGCCGGCGGATGGAAGCCGCTGTTGCGCCGCACTCGCAGGCTGATGCTGGAACCGACCGGCGCATGCTCGGTGAGCCAGCCGGAGCCGATGCCCAGGCTGCCGTCGGGGTGGCGTTCCTGGCGCACCAGCAGTTCCAGCTGGCCGTCGCTGGCCAGCGAAGCGATGGAGTATTCGCGCATCGCCAGCGGCACCAGGGCATCCACCAGCGCCTGGGCGTGCAGGCCCACCAGATGGGCACGGTTTTCCGGGAGCTGGCGGCTGGCCAAGGCCTGGGTCAGGGTTTCCGTCAGGCCGTCGAGCTGCACCGTGGCGCTGCCGTCCAGGCCCAGGCCGTCGAGGAAGAACTCGATGGCCCATGCGCAGTTGCGCGGCAGCACTTCCACCAGGTCGCCGGCGAGCCAGCTGCTCGGTTGCGGTGGGGTAAGGCCCAGCAGGTAAACGCCGGAGCCGCTGCTGTCGGGGTTGAGGAGCAGGCGTTGGTTCAGGGTCCAGTTGTCGTAGGCGGGGGCCTGCCACAGGTCCACCGGCGCCTGGCCGATCAGTTGCCCCAGTTGCTGCTGCCAGTGGCGCAGGGCGTAGCTGTCGCCGCTGTCGACTTCCACCGGAGCGAACAGGGTGTTGCCGCCATGCTCGGCCAGCCAGCCATGCAGGCGCTTGGCAAAACCGCAGAAGTGCGGGTATTGCCGGTCGCCCAGGCCCAGTACGGCGTACTTGAGATTCTCCAGGGACAAGGCGCGGCTCAGCACCTTGCGCTCGAAGCCGCGGGCGCTGTCCGGCGCTTCGCCGTCGCCGAAGGTACTGACTACGAACAGCGCGTTCTGGGTGTTCAGCAGGTCTTGCTCGCTGACGCTGGCCAGCGGCTGGACCTTGGTCGGTACGCCGGCGGCCTGCAATTGCCCGGCGGTCTGCCAGGCCAGTTGTTCGGCGAAACCGCTCTGGCTGGCGAAGCCGATCAGCCAGGCCGAAGCATCGCCGGTGTCGGTGCTCAGGCCCTGGCGCGCGTCCTTGATCTGGCGTTTCTTGCGCCGGCGATCCAGGTACAGCAGCCAGCCGGTAATAAAGAACAGCGGCATGGTCAGCGAAGCGAGGGTCACCAGGATGCGCCCGACAATGCCGAAGTAGCTGCCCACGTGCAGGGCATAGATGCTGGTCAGCAACTGCGCCTTGAGGCTCTTGTCGCTGTAGCGGTCATGGCGGCTGACCACGCCGCTGTTAGGGTCGATGGTGATCTGGTTCAGCGCCCGGTCGTGGGGCGAGTTCTTGAGCAGATAGAACACGGTCGCCGGCTGGCCGGCCACCGCTGGCATGCGGATGTTGTAGGAACTCAGGTCCTTGCCGGCGGTGCTGTAGATGCCCAGCCACATGGCGTTGTAGTCGGCGGTCGGCGCCGGGCCCTGGGGCGGCGCGCCACGGCTTTTCATGCGTTGGCTCTGTGGCGAGTCGGCCAGCAGTTTGTTCAGGCCCTTGTTGTACCACTCGTAGGACCAGGACAGACCGGTCAGCGCCGCCAATAGATAGAACAGCAGGCACCAGGTACCGGCCACGGCGTGCAGGTCCCAGTTGAAGCCACGGCCTTTTTTCGCCCAGTCCAGGGTCAGCCAGACGCGCCAGCTCGCCACCTGGCGCGGCCAGCGCAGGTACAGGCCGGACAGGCAGAAGAAGATCAGGATCAGGGTGCAGGCGCCGGTGATCTGCCGGCCGCTGTCGCCCATGGCCAGGAAGCGGTGCAGTTGCAGCATCAGGCCGAAGAAGTCCTGTCCCAGGGCAGTGCCCATGAACTCGCCGGTGTAGGGGTCGAAATAGCGCATCTCGCCGCGGCGCTGGCCCGGTGGCGGGGTGAACCACACGCGGGCGGCGTTGCCGCTGTCGGCCTCCACGGTGAGCATCGACACGGTCTTGCCTGAGGCGGCCTGGATTTTTTCCACCAGCTCGGCGGGTGGCAGGACGCCGGCCGGCTGTTTTTCCACCTGCAGTGTGGAGGGATTGAGGGCACGCAGGATTTCATCCTGGAACGACACGGTCGCTCCGGTAATGCCCATCAAGGCCAGGACCAGGCCGGCGCTGATGCCGAAAAACCAGTGCAACTGGAACAGGGTTTTCTTCAACACATCGACCGCCTCGTTGGTTCTTAAGTCTGTGCCACGGCGCGCATTATGCCGTGAGTTGTCGAGAAACATTCTTTCTTACGCACAAAAGCCCCACTCATCGAAATGCGTGGGGCTCAGGTGGTTACCGCTACGACGCCCGGATGCGCCAGGCGTCGCGTTCCACCTCGTCAGAAGTGGAAGTTGGTGGTGAACAAGGCGGTACGGCCGGCTGCCTGGTTGGCGAAGTGCGCCGAGTAGGCTTTGTCGTAGTAGGTCTTGTCGGTCAGGTTCTGCACATTCAGCTGCAGGTCGACGTTCTTGCTCAGCTTGTAGCTGGCCATGGCGTCGTAGCGGGTGTAGGACGGCACATACACGGTGTTGCCGGCATCGCCATACACCTCGTCGACATAGAACGCACCGCCGCCCACGGTCAGCTTCGGCATCACTTCATAAGTGGTCCACAGGCTGAAGCTGTTTTTCGGTGTGTTCGGCATTTCATTGCCTTTGTTCGAACCGGCGCTGATCACCCCGTTACGACCGTTGAAGCCCGGGTCCACCAGCTCGCTTTTCAGGTAGCTGTAGCCGGCGAAGACTTGCCATTTGTCGGTGATCTTGCCGCTGGCCGACAGTTCCAGACCGTCGACGCGGGATTCACCGGCGTTCTGGTAGGTCAGGGCGTCCACCAGGATGCGGGTGTTTTTCTTCTCGGTACGGAACACCGCGGCGGTCAGGGACAGGCGGTCGTTGAACACGTCCCACTTGGTGCCCAGCTCGTAGTTGACGGTTTCTTCCGGTTGCAGGTCGCTGACGCTGGCGCCGGCAGACAGCGGGTTGCCGTCCGAACCTTCGCCGACCAGGCCGCCCGCTGGCGAGGCCGAGGTGGCGTAGGAGGCGTAGACGCTGCCGTTGTCCGTCGGTTTCCACACCAGGCCGGCCTGCCAGTTCCAGAACTGGCTGTCGTCCTTGATCTTGGTGCGCCCGGTGGCGGTGTCGGTATTGGCCACGGTGTCGAAGGTGTCGTAGCGCAGGCCGACGTTCAGCAGCCATTGCGGATCGAGTTCGATGGTGTCGAACACATAGGCCGCGCGGCTGGTGGCTTTAGTGTTGGTGCCGTAGTAGTTGCGGCTGATCGCGCCGGTCCAGGCATCGTCCGGGTTCGGGTTGCTCAGCGAGGTGCAGCTCGGGATGCTGCCCGGATTACAGACCTTGGCGGTGTTGCCGGCGATGTTGTAGCTGCTGACACGAGTCTCTTCGCCGGTGAACTCAAGACCGGTGGAGTAGTTGTGCTTGAAGCCCAGGGCCTGGAACTCGCCGAACAGGTCGGTCTGGTTGGTGGTGGTTTCGGTGGTGGACACCCGCGAGTTGGCGCGACGCCACACGGTGCCGTACTTGTTGACGTTGAACTTGCTGTCGTCCGGCTGGGTGAGGATGTAGTCCTGGCCGGTGTTGCCATGACGCAGGGTGTTTTTCAGCGTCATGTTGTCGTTCAGGTCGTGCTCGATGGAGATGGTGCTGATGTCCGCGCGGGTCTTGCGGAAGTCACGATCCTTCAAGCCATAGAAGTTGTCGCTGTCGCCGCCGTCGGTCGGTTTGTCATGTTTGTGGGCGGTGGCGCTGGCCGAGCTGTAGCCATAGGGAATGCCCGAATCCGGCAGGTCGTCGCTTTCCATGTGGTAGTAGCTGAAGTTGACGCGGGTCGGGGTGCCCAGGCCGAAGGTCAGGGACGGTGCCACACCCCAGCGGTCGTAGTTGACGGCATCGCGACCGGCCACGTTCTGCTCGTGGCTCATCAGGTTCAGGCGGAAGGCGGCGCTGTCGAGGAACTGGCGGTTCACGTCCAGCACATAACGGCGGGTCTGGTCGGAGCCATAGGTGAAGCCACCGTTGAGGAAGTCTTGCTGCTTGGGCGTCTTGCTCACCAGGTTGAGGCTGCCACCGGCCGAGCCGCGCCCGCCGAAGGAGGAGTTGGGGCCCTTGCTGACTTCGATCGATTCGATGTCGAAGATCTCGCGGCTCTGGCCGCCGGTGTCGCGCACGCCATCGAGGTAGGTGTCGCCCTGGGCGTCGAAGCCGCGGATGAACGGACGGTCGCCTTGCGGGTTGCCGCCTTCGCCGGCGCCGAAGGTAATGCCCGGCACGGTGCGCAGCGCATCCTGCAGCGAGGTGGCGGCGGTGTCCTTGAGGACTTGTTGAGGCACCACGGTGACCGAGCGCGGCGTGTTGACCAGCGGCGCGGTGTACTTCTGCGACGAGGCCTTTTCGACCTGGTAGGACGTCTGGTCCTGGGCTTCACCGGTGATGCTGGTGGCATCCAGGGAAATGGCATTGCCCGCGGCTTTCTTCTCGGTGTTTTCCGCGGCAAAAGCCATATGGGCTGCGGAGCCGGCGGTGATCGCCACGCCAATTGCAGACGCCAGCAGGCGTGGTGAACCGAGCGGTAATTGTGGTTGTTGGCGCGACATGGTGATTCCCCTCCCCAAGGATTTGAGGCGGCGGAATATAAGGCGAACAAGTATTTGTATCAATTGCGAAATATTGCTATTCGCACGGAATTTACATTCTTTACAATTTCCCTTTACGGTTTTTACGTTTTCATTCGTCTGCGCATTTTACATTTGCAATAAGAATCAATATCATTTGCGTCCCTTTGCTTTCAGGTATTGCCTCATGCTCCTGCATATTCCCGGCCTGTTCTCCCGTGAAGAAGTGCTGCGTATCCGTGAGGCCCTGGAGCAGGCGGACTGGGCCGATGGCAAGATCACCGCCGGTTATCAGTCGGCCAAGGCCAAGCACAACCTGCAGTTGCCCGAAGGCCATCCGCTGGCCCAGGAAATCGGCGCGGCGATGCTCGAGCGCTTGTGGCAGCATCCGCGCTTCATGTCGGCGGCGCTGCCGCACAAGGTTTTCCCGCCGCTGCTCAACTGCTACAGCGCCGGTGGCAGTTTCGACTTCCATATCGACAACGCCGTGCGCCAGCCCAAGGGCAGTGTCGAGCGGGTGCGGACCGACCTGTCGTCGACTCTGTTTTTCAGTGACCCGGAGGACTACGACGGCGGCGAGCTGGAAATCCAGGACACCTTCGGCACCCAGCGGGTGAAGTTGCCGGCCGGCGACATGGTGCTGTACCCGGGCACCAGCCTGCACAAGGTCAATGCGGTCACCCGCGGCACCCGTTATGCGTCGTTCTTCTGGACCCAGAGCCTGGTGCGCGAAGACAGCCAGCGCGCCCTGCTGTTCGAGATGGACGAGGCGATCCAGCAACTGACCCGCGACATGCCGGATCATCCGTCGCTGATCCGCCTGACCGGCACCTACCACAACCTGTTGCGCCGCTGGGTCGAGGTGTAGACCGTGAGTTTCCAGTTACGCCGCGAGGAAGTCCTCGACGGCGAGCAACTGCGCGCCATGCTCGAACAGAGCCCGGCCCGGGCTGCCCAGGCGATCCTGCTGGCGGCCGGGGAGGACGTGCTGGATGCCCAGGCGCTGCTCGGGCAGATTCTGCTCGACGGCCTGGGCATCGAGCAGGATCAGGCGCTAGCGCTGCGCTGGTTCACGATCGCCGCCAAGGGCGGGCACCTGATGGCGCGCAATATGCTGGGGCGTTGCGCTGAACACGGCTGGGGTCGCGAGGCCGATGCCAAGGCGGCTGCCGGGCATTATCGCCAGGCGGCCGAAGCCGGGCTGGACTGGGCGCTGTACAACTACGCCAACCTGCTGGCCACCGGTCGCGGGGTCGCTGAAAACCACGCCCTGGCCTTGAACTGCTACCGCCGCGCGGCGGCCATGGGCCATGCCAAATCCATGAACCTGTTGGGCCGTTATCTGGAGGAGGGGCGTCACTGCCAGAGGGATGTTGCGGCGGCCTGCGACTGGTATCGCCGTTCCGCCGAGGGCGGGGATTTCCGTGGGCAGTTCAGCCACGCCGCGGTGCTGGCCGATGCCGGGCGTATCGATGAGGCGCTGGGTTGGCTAAACAAGGCCCTGGAAGGCGGCAACCTGAACTTCCTGCGGGTCGCCCGTGGCGCTTTGTTGCAGGCCGCTCATCCGCAGATCCGCGACCTGGCCCTGGCGTATCACCAGCGTGCGGCGCAGTTAGGGAATGAAACCGACCGCGAAGCGTTAGCTCAACAGCTTCTGTAGGAGCGAGGCTTGCCCGCGATGGCGGTATCAAGGCCGCCACCGGCCTTCGGCCTATCGCGAGCAAGCTTCGCTCCTACAGAGGCAACGTGTTCGCTACATAGGCGTAAGCCACCGCCATCGCGCAGGCATAAAAAAGCCCATGACACGTCATGGGCTTTTTCGTTACGGCGTGGCGCTTATACGTAGAAGGATTTCAGTGGCGGGAAGCCGTTGAATTCCACTGCGCTGTAGCTGGTGGTGTAGGCACCGGTGGACAGCCAGTACAGGCGGTCGCCGATGGCCAGGTTCAGCGGCAGGCCGTACTTGTAGTTCTCGTACATGATGTCGGCGCTGTCGCAGGTCGGGCCGGCGATCACCACTTCTTCAGTCTCGCCTTTCTTCTCGGTCCAGATCGGGAACTTGATGGCTTCGTCCATGGTTTCGATCAGGCCGGAGAACTTGCCCACGTCGGTGTAGATCCAGCGCTCCACGGCGGTACGGGATTTACGCGCCACCAGCACCACTTCGCTGACCAGGATGCCGGCGTTGGCGATCAGCGAACGGCCTGGCTCGAGGATGATTTCCGGCAGCTCGTCGCCGAAGTCTTCCTTGAGGAAGCGGATGATTTCCTCGGCGTAGGTTTCCAGGCTGTTGGTACGGGTGATGTAGTTGGCCGGGAAGCCGCCACCCATGTTGATCAGCTTGAGGTGGATGCCGTCTTCTTCCTTCAGGCGTTCGAAGATCACCTTGACCTTGGCGATCGCCGCGTCCCAGACGCTGATGTCGCGCTGTTGCGAACCCACGTGGAACGACACGCCGTATGGCACCAGGCCCAGGTCGCGGGCGAGGATCAGCAGGTCCATGGCCATGTCGGTCTGGCAGCCGAACTTGCGCGACAGCGGCCAGTCAGCGGTGGTCGAGCCTTCGGTGAGGATCCGCACATAGACTTTCGAGCCCGGCGCGGCCTTGGCGATGTTGCGCAGGTCGGCTTCGGAGTCGGTGGCATACAGGCGCACGCCCTTCTCGTAGAAGTAGCGGATGTCCTTGGATTTCTTGATGGTGTTGCCGTAGCTGATCTGGTCCGGGCTGACGCCGCGGCTCAGCACCTTGTCCAGCTCGTAGATCGAGGCGATGTCGAAGTTCGAGCCTTTTTCCCGCAGCAGGTCGATGATTTCGACGGCCGGGTTGGCTTTTACCGCGTAGTAGACCTTGGCGAACTCGAAACCGGCGCGCAGGTCATCGTAGGCCTGGGCGATCATCTGGGTGTCGATGACCACGAACGGGGTTTCTTGCTTGTCGGCGAACGCCTTCATTTTCTGAAAGGTTTCGCGCGCGAAATAGTCTTCGACCTGAATCGACATACCTGGGAGCTCCTAATGGCAAACGGGTAAAAACAATGGGTGCAAATGAACGTCCTCCGTATCCCCACTTTGGTTCGCCTACTTCCCAAGGCATGTCGCCGAAAGCAAAAAGGCCATGGGTCGCTGCCCTTGGCCTTGCTGTCTCGTCGTCAGTACTTGAGCCGGATGGATCGTTTCCAGCATGGACGTTCGGCGCGAACTTTAGGGCGTGAGGGGCCTGAGATCAACTAAAAATGTCGCGTTTTTGCACGCTTCTGACGTGCGACGCGGGCATCACTCTTTGTAGCCGACCCAGATGACGGACAGATGTTCCCCGGGAATTTTGAAGTGTTAAAAATACCTGCACGTTCGATGCTGTTGTCTGCCAAGTCGTCGATAAGTGCGATGGCGTCAACATCGGCGACGTTGGCGGCGAGAGAAGGGTATGGAGAGGGGGTTGGCTGTTTCGGAAGGAGTTTTCGGACAGCTTTCACGGGGATGGGTGTTGATATTTTTTTCCGGCCTGTGGAGCACTGAAAAATCGCACCGAACCTGTGGGAGCCAGCCTGCTGGCGATGACAGTTTCATCATCAAGACAGCTTTGGCTGATATTGCCCTATCGCTAGCAGGCTGGCTCCTACAGGTTTTTGCATTTTTACCGGGCGATTTGCGCTATCAGGCGAGCACGGCTTCCGCTGGGGAAACGATATTGGTCTTCATCCCCCGCGAGCGCCCGGAGCTGAGGTAGGCGGCAATCGATTCCTGGGTCACCTCGCCGAGGAACACCCGCTCGGCATCCAGCACCGGCAGCCACGAACGGTTGAACTCGTACATCCGCGACAGCAGGATGCGCAGGTGTTCGTCGTAGGCCGCGGTGGCGTTGAACTCGCGCAGGTACTGGGCGCAGGTGCCGGCCTGGCGGTGCAGGTCGCGGCGGCGTACATAACCCAGGGCCTTGTTCTCGGCGCAGGTCACCACCAGGTAACGGCGGTCGTGTTCGTCCATCAGTTCCAGGGCGTCGGCCACCGGAGTTTCCGGGCTCACCGAGGGTGCGTTGTCGGCGGCGTCCTCGGCTTTCACCAGCAGCAGGCGCTTGAGGGTGCTGTCCTGGCCGACGAAGTTGCTGACGAAGTCGTCCGCCGGATGGGCCAGCAGGGTGTCCGGGTGGTCGATCTGCAGCAGCTTGCCGGCGCGGAAGATGGCGATCTTGTCGCCGAGCTTGATGGCTTCGTCGATGTCGTGGCTGACCATGATCACGGTCTTGTTCAGCGCCCGTTGCATCTCGAAGAACTCGTTCTGGATCATCTCGCGGTTGATCGGGTCGACCGCGCCGAAAGGTTCGTCCATCAGCAGCAGCGGCGCATCGGCCGCCAGCGCGCGGATCACCCCGATCCGCTGTTGCTGGCCACCGGACAGCTCGCGGGGATAACGATGCAGGTACTGCTTGGGTTCGAGCTTGATCATGCTCATCAGCTCGCGGGCGCGCTCGTGGCATTTCTGCTTGTCCCAGCCCAGCAGACGCGGCACCACCACGATGTTTTCCTCGATGGTCATGTTGGGGAACAGGCCGATCTGCTGGATCACGTAGCCGATGTTGCGGCGCAGGGTCACTTCGTCCAGGCCGGTGGTGTCCTCGCCGTTGATCAGCACCTTGCCCGAGGTGGGCATGATCAGGCGGTTGATCATTTTCAGCGTGGTGCTCTTGCCGCAGCCCGATGGCCCGAGGAACACGCAGATTTCACCTTCATTGACGGTCAGGCTTACGGAGTCAACGGCGGTGATGGTCTTGCCGTTGCTTTGGAAGGTCTTGGTCAGGTTCTGAAGTTCGATCATTTGAGCAGTCCTTTTGGAGTCAGCGAGCGTTGCAGCCATTGCAGAAGCAGGTCGGCGAAGATGGCCAGGAGACTGACCAGCACGGCGCCAACGATCAGCATCGACATGTCGCTGCGGCTGATGGAAGCAAGAATGAGCACACCCAGGCCGCCGGCGCCGATGGTGGCAGCGATGGTCATGACGCCGATGTTCATCACCACGGCGGTGCGTACGCCGGCGAGGATCACCGGCACGGCGATCGGCAGCTCGACCATGCGCAGGCGCTGGCCGAAGGTCATGCCGATGCCGCGGGCGGCTTCGCGGATCCCTGGCTCGACGCCGGTCAGCGCCAGGTAGGTGTTACGCATGATCGGCAGCAGGGAATAGAGAAACACCGCGGTGATTGCCGGCAGCGGCCCCAGGCCCTGGCCGAACTTGGAATAGAACGGCAGCAGCAGGCCGAACAGGGCGATGGACGGGATGGTCAGCAGCACGGTGGCGCTGGCTTGCAGTGGACCGGCCAGGGTCGGGAAGCGGGTCATCAGGATCCCCAGGGGCACGCCGAAGAGGATCGCCAGGGTCACGGCGATGCCCACCAGAGTGATGTGCTGCCAGGTCAGCTGGATGACTTGCTGCCAGTCGAGATGGGAAAAGGCGTTGAGCAATTCCATGGCTTTTTCCTCCCTCAATTCAGTGGATGCCGGCGCAGGAAATCTGCGGCAACGGCGGATGGGCTTTCATGGTCGACGTCGACCCGGGCGTTGAGCTGGCGCATGGTCTGGTCGTCGAACAGTTCGGCCAGCGGCTTGAGGTCGGCGGCCAGTTGCGGGTGGGCGTCGAGGTAGGCCTGGCGCACCACGGGGGCCGCGGTGTAGTCGGGGAAGTAATGCAGGTCGTCGTTCAGCAACTTCAGATTGAAGGCATTGAGCCGGCCGTCGGTGGTGTAGACCAGGCCGGCGAACACCTGGCCGTTACGCAGGGCGGTGTAGACCAGCCCGGCGTCCATCTGCCGGATGTTCCTTCGGGTCAGGTCCATGCCGTACAGCTCGACCATGCCTTGCAGGCCGTCGGAGCGGTTGGCGAACTCGGTGTCCAGGGCGATCAGGTGGTGGTCCTGGCGTTCGGCGTCGAGGACGTGTTTCAGGTCGCTGACGCTGTTGATCTGCGGGTATGCGTCCGCGACGTTTTTCGGCAGGGCCAGGGCGTAGGTATTGCTGAACTTCGACGGCGTCAGCCAGACCAGGCCTTTTTTCCCGTCGAGTTCCTTGACCCGCTCATAGGACTCTTGGCTGTCGAGTTTTTCCGTCACGTGGTTGTAGGCCACCAGGGACACCCCGGTGTATTCCCAGAGCATGTCCAGCTGCCCGCTTTCGTGGGCGCTGCGCGCCAGGTTGCTGCCCAGGCCGCCGGTGACCCGGGTGTCGTAGCCCTTGCTGCGCAGGTACTGCGAGGTGATTTCCGCCAGCAGCGTCTGCTCGGTGAAGACCCGGGCGCCGATGCGGATCACCGGCTTTTGCGCGGCTTGGGCAATTCCCGCGCACAGCAGGACGCAGCCTATGATCAAAGCTATTTTTTTCATGTGAATTCCTTCGCGCAGGCTTAAGACGGGCGCAGGCCTCGTTCCAGCCAGAGGCGGCTGGCCAGTGTCACCAGGCCGTCGAGCAGCAGGGCCAGCAAGGCGGTGCAGGCCGCGCCGAGCAGCAGTTGCGGCTGATTGTTCAGGGCGATGCCGGGGAAGATCAGGCTGCCGAGGCTGTTGGCGCCGATCAGGAAGGCCAGCGGCGCGGTGCCGACGTTGATCGCCAGGGCCACGCGCACGCCACCGATGATGATCGGCACAGCGTTGGGCAGCTCGACTTTCCACAGTACCTGGCGCGGCGTCATGCCGATGCCGACGGCGGCTTCCTTGAGGGAGCCCTGGACGTTTTTCAGGCCTTCGTAGGTGTTGCGCACGATGGGCAGCAAGGAGGCGAGGAACAAAGCGAAGATGGCCGGCCCGCTGCCGATGCCGAGGATCCCCAGGGCGATGGCCAGGACGGCCAGGGGAGGGACGGTGTTGCCGATGTTGAACAACTGCATGAAGCGCTCGGCACGCCCGACCATCTGCGGTCGGCTGAGGAAGATGCCGGCGGGTATCCCCACCACGAGGGCGGCGAACATTGAAGCGAGTACCAGGTACAGATGGGCTTGCAGGTAAAACAACAGATCGTCGCGGTAGTGTTCGATCGTACTGATGCCGATCCAGTGGACCAGCAGGGCCAGGAGAGCGATGACCGCCGCGCCTCCTATCAGCCCTTTGCCATAGCGAATAGCCACAGGCGGACTCCTTTTTTATGTCGGCGAGCCTTCTTTCGTGTGGCAAGGCCATACCTGGCTGCCAAAAGAACGGTCGCGAGAAGCAGCTCGTCGCTGCGCTGGAAACAGCGCGGGATCGAGCCATACGCATAGCCTCGTCAGGCTAACTTGCTGATTTTTCTACCCCTGACGAAAACTCGTAACAGGGGAGTGGACGCCTCCACCTTTTAAAAGGTTCCATATTTGGCCGCGTTTGGCCACCCTCGATCCCGTAACTCCGATATCTCTGATAGCTGACGTCTGTAGCCGCTGCCGAGCGCAGCGAGGCTGCGATCGGCAGCGCAGCCGTCGCAAACCTGCCTCCTCGGCATACCTGACCGAGCGCATCGGAATGCCGCCCGGGCCAATCGCAGCCTCGCGCTGCTCGGCAGCGGCTACAGGGCAAGGGTTACAGAGGCTCCAGGCCGAACGGTGGTCCGTGGAGCTTGCTTTGCGCTATACTCGCCGCCCTTTTTTTGAATCACCTGCCAGGCGATTTCCCATGACCAAACAGGCCGCCGAAGTCGCGAAACGCCGCACTTTCGCCATTATTTCCCACCCGGATGCGGGTAAAACCACCATCACCGAGAAGCTCTTGCTGATGGGCAAGGCGATTGCCGTTGCCGGTACGGTGAAATCCCGCAAGTCCGACCGTCATGCCACCTCCGACTGGATGGAGATGGAGAAGCAGCGGGGTATTTCCATTACCACGTCGGTCATGCAGTTCCCTTATCGCGAACACATGATCAACCTGCTCGACACCCCGGGCCACGAAGACTTTTCGGAAGACACCTACCGCACCCTGACCGCGGTGGACTCGGCGCTGATGGTGCTCGACGGCGGTAAGGGCGTAGAGCCACGGACCATTGCCCTGATGGACGTCTGCCGTCTGCGCGACACGCCGATCGTCAGCTTCATCAACAAACTCGACCGCGATATCCGCGACCCGATCGAACTGCTCGACGAAATCGAAGCGGTCCTGAAGATCAAGGCGGCGCCCATCACCTGGCCGATCGGTTGCTACCGCGACTTCAAGGGCGTGTACCACCTGGCGGGCGACTACATCATTGTCTACACCGCCGGCCACGGCCACGAGCGCACCGAAACCAAGATCATCGAGAAGCTCGATTCCGATGAGGCCCGTGCCCACCTGGGCGACGAGTACGAGCGTTTCATCGAGCAGCTGGAACTGGTGCAGGGCGCCTGCCACGAGTTCGACCAGCAGGAGTTCATGGACGGCCAGTTGACCCCGGTGTTCTTCGGTACCGCCCTGGGCAACTTCGGTGTGGACCACGTGCTCGACGCCGTCGTCGACTGGGCCCCGCTGCCGCTGGCACGCGTGGCCAACGAGCGCAGCGTGGAGCCGCAGGAAGAGAAGTTCACAGGCTTCGTGTTCAAGATCCAGGCGAACATGGACCCGAAACACCGCGACCGTATTGCCTTCATGCGTATCTGCTCGGGCAAGTACGAGAAAGGCATGAAGATGCGCCACGTGCGCACCGGCAAGGACGTGCGTATCGGCGATGCGCTGACCTTCTTCTCCTCTGAGCGCGAACAGCTCGAAGAAGCCTACGCCGGTGACATCATTGGTTTGCACAACCACGGCACCATCCAGATCGGCGACACCTTCACCGAAGGCGAGGCCCTGGGCTTCACCGGTATCCCGCACTTCGCCCCGGAGCTGTTCCGCCGCGTGCGCCTGCGCGACCCGCTGAAATCCAAGCAGCTGCGCCAGGGCCTGCAACAGCTGGCCGAAGAAGGCGCGACCCAGGTGTTCTTCCCCGAGCGCAGCAACGACATCATCCTCGGCGCTGTCGGTGTGCTGCAGTTCGATGTGGTCGCCAGCCGCCTGAAAGAGGAATACAAGGTCGAGTGCTCCTACGAGCCGATCACCGTGTGGTCCGCGCGCTGGATCGATTGCAGCGACAAGAAGAAGCTCGAGGAATTCTCCAACAAGGCCGTGGAAAACCTGGCGCTGGACGGTGGCGGTCACCTGACCTACCTGGCCCCGACCCGGGTCAACCTGGCGCTGATGGAAGAGCGCTGGCCCGACGTGAAATTCCGCGCGACCCGCGAGCATCACTAAGGTCTGAGCCAAGCCTCACAAAAAAGCCCCGCGGCCCAAACCGCGGGTTTTTTTATGTCCAGCGTTATCCCGCCCCCGTAGGAGCGAGGCTTGCCCGCGATAGCGTCCGCCCGGCCAATGAACTTCTCCCGGCAGAACCGCGGTGGCAGGTTTTGGGGCTGCTGCGCAGCCCATCGCGAGCAAGCTTCGCTCCTACGGAAACAGGGCATAACCGCAGGTTTTAAGGCCTAGTCGAAAGCCGTCTATCCAGTGGGCGAATAGATAGCTTCCTATCTGGCAAAGCGCCGGCTTCGGGACTAGGTTTCATACGAAGCCTCGCCTTGCAGGTCAGGGCCTGTGGCCATTATTGATTCACCTACACAAAGGGACGGAATCAACATGAATGTTTTCCAACGGGTTGTGCTGTTGCTTAAGGTGCTGGTGCTGTTGTCGCTGGGCATGTCCGCGGCCTGGGCCAGCGACCAGGCCGCGCGGATGCCGGGTTTCTGGGGGCCGGGGCATCTGCAGAGCGGGGTGCAGATGATCGCCAGATCGGAATCCGAACCGGGCGATCAGGGGCAGGGTGGCAGCGAGGGCGATGACGACTCGACCACCGACGAGCCGGATACCGACAGCGAAGACGAGGCTAACCAGGGCTGAGCTTGCGTCTGCGGAAAAAAGAAAACCCCCTCTGCCGGACTGATGCGCAATCCGGCAGAAGGGGTTTGGTCAACACTGATCAGGCGCCTCGGGCAACCGCGGCGCCTTTTTCTTGCCGGGTCAGCCGAGGAACTGCTCGGCGTAATGGCAGGCCACCTGGCGGGTGTCGAGCAGGCGCAGGGCCGGCTCTTCGGTGCTGCAACGCTCGGTGGCATACGGGCAGCGCTTGTGGAAAGCACAGCCGGATGGCGGGTTCAGCGGGTTGGGCAGCTCACCGACGATCTTGATCTTCGGCTTGTCCGGGTCCGGGTGAATGGTCGGCGTGGCCGACAGCAGCGCCTGGGTGTAGGGGTGCAGGGGACGGGTGTAGATGTCCTCTTTCGGGCCCATTTCCACCGGACGGCCGAGGTACATCACCATCACGTGATCGGCGACGTGACGCACCACCGCCAGGTTGTGGGAGATGAACACGTAGGCGGTGTTGAACTCCTGCTGCAGGTCCATGAACAGGTTCAGCACCTGGGCCTGGATCGACACGTCGAGGGCCGAGGTCGGTTCGTCCGCCACCAGCACTTTCGGTTGCAGCATCATCGCCCGCGCCAGGGCGATACGCTGGCGCTGGCCGCCGGAGAACATGTGCGGGTAGCGCTGATAATGCTCGGGGCGCAGGCCCACCTGCTTCATCATCGCCTGGACCTTTTCACGGCGCTCGCTGGCTGACAGCTTGGTGTTGATCAGCAGCGGCTCGGCCAACTGATCGCCGATCTTCTGCCGTGGGTTGAGCGAGGCGTAGGGGCTCTGGAACACCATCTGCACGTCTTTGCGCAGTTGCTTGCGCTGGGCCTTGTCGGCGCCGGCGACTTCCTGGCCGGCGATTTTCAAGGACCCGGAGGACGGCTCTTCGATCAGGGTCAGGGCGCGGGCCAGGGTGGACTTGCCGCAGCCGGATTCACCGACCACCGCGAGGGTCTTGCCGGCTTCCAGCTCGAACGACACGCCGTTGAGGGCGCGCACGGTCGCATGGCCCTTGAACAGGCCGCGGGACACTTCGTAGTGGCGGGTCAGGTTGCGGGCGGTAAGAACGACGGCCATTACGCCACCTCCTGATTCAGCGGGTAGAAGCAGCGCGCGAGGCTGGCGGCTTTCGGGTCGAGGCTTGGACGCTGCTGACGGCAGTTTTCCTGCACGTACGGGCAGCGTGGCGAGAGCAGGCAGCCTTGCGGACGGTCGTAGCGACCGGGAACGATGCCCGGCAGGGTCGACAGGCGCGCGGCGCCCATGCTGTGCTCAGGAATCGCCGCCAGCAGCGCTTCGGTGTAGGGGTGGGCGGGGATGTCGAACAACTCCGGCACCTTGCCCACTTCCACCGCTTGCCCGGCGTACATCACGCACACGCGCTGGGCGGTTTCGGCGACCACGGCCAGGTCGTGGGTGATCAGCACCAGGCCCATGTTCTGCTCGCGTTGCAGGTTGAGCAGCAGGTCCATGATCTGCGCCTGGATGGTCACGTCCAGGGCGGTGGTCGGTTCGTCGGCGATCAGCAGTTTCGGCTCGCCGGCAATCGCCATGGCAATCGCCACACGCTGGCTCATGCCGCCGGACAATTGGTGCGGGTAGGCGTCCATGCGGCTGGCGGCGCCCGGGATCTCGACTTTTTCCAGCAGTTCGATGGCGCGCTTGCGGGCCGCCTTGCCGGACATCTTCAGGTGCAGGCGCAGCACTTCCTCGATCTGGAAGCCCACGGTGTAGCTCGGGTTCAGCGCGGTCATCGGGTCCTGGAACACCATGGCCAGGTCCTTGCCGACGATCTGCCGGCGTTGCCGGGCGCTGAGCTTGAGCATGTCCTTGCCGTCGAAGCTGAGGGCGTCGGCGGTGACGATGCCGGGATGCTCGATCAGCCCCATCAGCGCCATCATGGTCACGGACTTGCCGGAGCCGGATTCGCCCACGATGGCCAGGACTTCGCCCTTGTCCACGTTCAGGTCCAGGCCATCCACCACGGGAACGGCCTGGGCGTCGCCGAAGCGCACGTTGAGATTCTTGATTTCTAGCAGTGACATGGGAATCTCCTCAGGCGGCATTCTTGAGTTTCGGGTCCAGCGCATCGCGCAGGCCGTCGCCCATCAGGTTGATTGCCAGCACGCTGAGCAAAATGGTCAGACCGGGCAGGCTCACGACCCACCAGGCGCGTTCGATGTAGTCGCGGGCCGAGGCCAGCATGGTGCCCCACTCAGGGGTGGGCGGCTGGACGCCAAGGCCGAGGAAGCCCAGGGCCGCGGCATCGAGAATCGCCGAGGAGAAGCTCAGGGTCGCCTGGACGATCAGCGGCGCCATGCAGTTGGGCAGCACGGTGATGAACATCAGGCGCGGCAGGCCGGCACCGGCCAGGCGCGCGGCGGTCACGTAGTCGCGGTTCAGCTCGCCCATCACCGCGGCGCGGGTCAGGCGCACGTAGGACGGCAGCGATACCACGGCGATGGCGATCACGGTGTTGATCAGGCCTGGGCCGAGGATGGCGACGATCGCCACGGCCAGCAGCAGCGACGGCAGGGCCAGCATGATGTCCATCAGACGCATGATGGTCGGGCCGAGCAGGCGCGGGAAGAACCCGGCGAACAGGCCCAGGAGGATGCCCGGGATCAGCGACATGACCACCGACGACAAGCCGATCAGCAGCGACAGGCGCGAACCGGTGATCAGGCGCGACAGCAGGTCGCGGCCCAGTTCGTCGGTGCCGAGGATGAATTGCCATTGGCCGCCTTCGAGCCAGACCGGCGGGGTCAGCAGGAAGTCGCGGTATTGCTCGCTCGGGTTATGCGGGGCGACCCAGGGCGCGAAGATCGCGCAGAAGATCACCAGCAGCATGAACAGCAGGCCGGCCACCGCGCCCTTGTTGCGCGAGAAGGCCTGCCAGAATTCCTTGTACGGCGAGGGGTACAGCAGGCTTTGATCCACGGCCACGGCGGATACGGCTACTGAGGAGGTTGGAGTGCTCATGAGTATTGTCCTCAGCGCTGGTGGCGAATGCGTGGGTTGGCAAAGCCGTAGAGGATGTCCACCACGAAGTTGACCAGGATCACCAGGCAGGCGATCAACAGGATGCCGTTCTGCACCACGGGATAGTCCCGGGCGCCGATGGCTTCGATCAGCCATTTGCCGATGCCGGGCCAGGAGAAGATGGTTTCGGTCAGGACCGCGCCGGCCAGCAGGGTGCCGACTTGCAGGCCGACCACGGTCAGCACCGGAATCAGCGCGTTGCGCAGGCCGTGCACGAACACCACGCGGGCGGGCGACAAGCCCTTGGCCTTGGCGGTGCGGATGTAGTCTTCGCGCAGCACTTCGAGCATCGAGGAACGGGTCATCCGGGCGATCACCGCCAGCGGAATGGTGCCGAGCACGATGGCCGGCAGGATCAGGTGGTGCAGGGCGTCGAAGAAGGCGCCGGTGTCATCGGCCAGCAGGGTGTCGATGAGCATGAAGCCGGTTTTCGGCTCGATGTCGTAGAGCAGGTCGAGCCGCCCGGAAACCGGGGTCCAGCCCAGGCTCACGGAGAAGAACATGATCAGGATCAGGCCCCACCAGAAGATCGGCATCGAATAGCCCGCGAGGGAGATGCCCATCACCCCGTGGTCGAACAGGGATCCTCGTTTCAGCGCGGCGATCACCCCGGCCAGCAGGCCGATCACGGCGGCGAACAGCATCGCGGCCGAGGCCAGCTCCAGGGTCGCCGGGAACAGGGAGGTGAACTCGCTCCACACACTCTCGCGAGTACGCAGGGATTCACCCAGGTCGCCCTGGGCGAGTTTGCCGATGTAGTCCAGGTACTGGGCGTACAGCGGTTTGTTCAGACCAAGGCGTTCCATTGCCTGGGCATGCATCTCAGGGTCGACCCGGCGCTCGCCCATCATGACTTCCACGGGATCGCCGGGAATCATGCGAATCAATGCGAACGTCAGCAAGGTGATGCCGAAGAATGTGGGAATCAACAACCCCACACGGCGGGCAATAAAACTAAACATCTTCTGGTGTACCTCATCAGCCGGTTAGGCGTGTCCGGCATCCCTGGGGTCAGGGATGCCGGGCGTTTCTTATCTACTTCACCTGGGTGGTAGCGAAGTTGTTGGTGGTCAGGGGGCTCTGGTGGTAGCCCTCGACGTTCTTGCGCATTGCGGTGAACATTTTCGGATAGGCCATGGGGATCCAGGGTTGTTCCTTGTCGAAAATGTCCTGGGCCTGTTCATAGAGTGCGGTCCGTTTTGCCGGCTCGGACTCGGCGCGGGCCTGATCGATCAGGCTCTGGAACGCTTTATTGCACCAGCGAGCGTAGTTTTCGCCGTTTTTGGCGGCCTCGCAACTGAGGTTGGGGGTCAGGAAGTTGTCCGGGTCCCCGTTATCCCCCGCCCAGCCGGCGGAAACCATGTCGTGCTCGCCGTTCTTGGCGCGCTTGAGCATCTCGCCCCATTCCATGACGCGGATATCGATCTTGAGGCCGATCTTCGCCAGGTCGGACTGCATCATCTGCGCGCCGAGCAGCGGGTTGGGGTTGGTCGGGCCACCGCCGTTGCGGGTGAACAGGGTGAAGACCGTGCCATCCGGCACGCCGGCTTCCTTGATCAGGGCGCGGGCCTTGTCCAGGTCGCGGGCCGGGTTGCCCAGGCTGGTGTTGAAGCCCAGCAGGGTCGGTGGGTAGGGGCCGGTGCCGACCAACGCGTTGCCCTTGCCGTACAGGCTGTTGACATAGGCTTCCTTGTCGAAGGCGATGTTGATGGCCTGACGGACACGCGGGTCGCTCATGTACTTCTTGGTGGTGTTCAGGGCGACGTAACCCACGGTCATGGCGGCCAGGTCGTCGACCTTCAGGTTGGTGTCGGCCTTGATGCTCGGGATGTCGTCGGGTTTCGGATACAGGGCGACCTGGCACTCGTTGGCCTTGAGCTTCTGCAGGCGCACGTTGTTATCGGTGGTGATCGCCAAGATCAGCGCGTCGGCCGGTGGCTTGCCGCGGAAGTAGTCCGGGTTGGCCTTGAACCGCACCTGGGCATCTTTGGCGTAGCGCTGGAAGATGAACGGGCCGGTGCCGATCGGCTTGCTGTTCAGCTCGCCGGTCTTGCCTTCCTTGAGCAACTGGTCGGCGTATTCGGCCGGGAAGATCGAGGAGAAGGCCATGGCCACGTCGGCCAGGAAGGGTGCTTCGCGACGGGTCAGGGTGAAGACCACGGTGTGGTCGTCGGTTTTCTCGACGCTTTTGAGCAGCTCCTTGAAGCCCATGCTCTCGAAATAGGGGAAGCCCACGCTGGACTTGTCATGCCACGGGTGTTTCGGGTCCAGCTGGCGCTGGAAGCTCCAGAGCACGTCGTCGGCGTTCATCTCGCGGGTCGGCTTGAAGTAATCGGTGCTGTGGAACTTGACGCCTTTGCGCAGGTGGAAGGTGTAGGTCAGGCCGTCCGGGCTGATCTCCCAGGACTCGGCCAGGGCCGGCTCGATGTCCGTGGTGCCGGGCTTGAAGTCCACCAGGCGGTTGAAGATGGTTTCCGCCACCGCGTCGGCAGTGACTGCAGTCGTGTACTGGACCATATCGAAGCCTTCCGGGCTGGCTTCGGTACAGACCACCAAGGGCTTGGCCGAGACGCCTGCGGCGACGCTCAGCAGTGCGGCAGCGATGGCCGCTCTTAGGGGAAGCATTTTCATCTAGAACCCTCTGCAATCGGTTGAACCAGAGTAGCTGGAATGGCGAATTCGTCATGAGTTCGCCATCCAGCCGGTGTGTTTTTAGAGAATGTTGAACGGGATGGTGGTGACCAGGCGGAACTCGTTGATGTTGCCGTCGGCCTGATGTTCGCTGGCCCGGTGCGTGGTGTAGGTCGCACGAATGGCGGTGGCCTTGAGCGGACCACTCTGAACTGCATAAGACGCGCCAATACCGTATTCGTAGTGGGTTTCGCCATCCATCAGGCTCAGGTCGCCACGCTGGGCGCCCGGGTCGGTGTAGGCGGTGCCGCGGTAGTGGGTACCGTCAATGCCCCAGCCACGCGCCTGGTAGATGTTGAACTTCAGGCCCGGTACGCCGTATTCGGCCATGTTGAGGCCGTAGGCGATCTGGAAGGATTTCTCGTTCGGGCCGTTGAAGTCCGAGAGCAGGGAGTTGGCCAGGTAGATGCCGTTGGTTTCGTGCAGGTAGTCGAAGTAGGTGTCGCCGTTCACTTCCTGGTACGAGAAGGTCAGGCTGTGCGCCTGGTGAGCCAGACCGAGCGACAGCGAGTAGGTGTCGTTGTCGATCTCGCCCATCAGCTTTTTGCCTTCGTCGACGGTTTTGTAGTAGTTCAGGCCGGTGGTCAGGCTCAGTACCTGGCTGTCACCCAGTTCGTGGGTGGCGCCGAAGTAGTACTGGTTCCAGAAGTCTTCGACCTTGGCGCCATACAGGCTGGTCTTCAGGCTCTTGAACGGCTGGTAGTTCACACCTGCGGTGTAGACCTTGTCGGTTTCCACGCCGGTGGCGGAGTACTCGGTACGGAATTTCGACAGGCTCTGTTCGCTCCGTGGCGAAACGCGGTCGAAGCCGGCCAGGTCGAACGACAGGTTGTTCAGCTCTTCGCTGTGCAGGCTGATGCCTTCAAAGCTGGAAGGCAGCGCACGGTTGCCGATGACGTCGACAATCGGGGTGCTGAAGTTCTGACGACCGGCGGTCAGCGTGGTATTCGATACCCGGAACTTGACGTTGGCCAGGCCCAGTTTGCTCCACTGATCTACAGCGTCGCCGTTGGAGTCCGCCAGGGTACGGTTGGAGCCACCGGCAATGTCCTTGCGATCACGATCCAGGGCGATGGCGTTGTAGGCAGCCACTTCGGTGCTGACGCCAACGGTGCCCTGGGTGAAGCCCGAGGTGTAATTGAGGATGGTGCCCTGGACCCAGTTGATACGACGGGCGGTCGGGGTCTTGGGTGCAGTGGGATCGTTTTTGACGCTGTTTTTCTTGTAGCTGAACCGGTCGTCACGACGCTTCAGTTCATTGGCATACCAGTTGCGGGTAGTGCCCCCAAGGCTCTGTCCGTCAATGAAACCCTTGGCTTCGCTTTGGGCATTGGTACCGGCCAGGGTCGTCGGAATGAATTCCTGGCTCACGCTTTCCGCATGGGCCATGGCCGTGATGCTGCTGATGGCCAGGGCCAGTAACGCGGTGTTGCTCGGTTTCATGGGTGAAGCTCCTTTGCTTTCTTTATTTTTATGCCGGTCTTTTTGGGTTGACCGGCTTTTGCTTTACAACTCATTCAAGGCATCGCAAACGTTTGCATGAGGCGTGATCGCCGAATTCAGGCAACAGATTTGCGTGGGGGCGAATATCGCCCCCAGCGGCCTGGCTAATCATTTATTGGTCGATGCTGACGCCCGAGAACACGTTGCGGCCGAAGGGGCTGACCTTGAATCCTTCGACTTTGGCGCTCAACGGCTGGTTGACCGTCGAGTGGGCGACAGGGGTGATCGGTACCTGCTGCTTGAGCAACTGCTGGGCCTGTTGGTAGAGCACCGTGCGCTGTTCGCGATCGGTGACGATCTTGGCCTGCTTGATCAGCTTGTCGTACTGCGGGTCGCACCACATGGAGTAGTTGTTGCCGCCAATGGCGTCGCAGCTGTACAGGGTGCCGAGCCAGTTGTCCGGGTCACCGTTGTCGCCGGTCCAGCCGATCAGGCTGATGTCGTGCTCGCCATTCTTGGTGCGCTTGATGTACTCGCCCCATTCGTAGCTGACGATCTTCACTTTCAGGCCGATCTTGCCCCAGTCGGACTGGAGCATTTCGGCCATCAGCTTGGCGTTCGGGTTGTAGGGACGTTGCACGGGCATGGCCCATAGGGTGATTTCCGTGCCTTCCTTGACCCCGGCGGCCTTGAGCAGCTCACGGGCCTTTTGCGGGTTGTAGGCGGCGTCCTTGATGCTGGTGTCGTAGGACCACTGGGTCGGCGGCATGGCGTTGACCGCCAGTTGGCCGGCGCCCTGGTACACGGCGTTGAGGATGCCCTGCTTGTTCACCGCCATGTCCAGCGCCTGGCGCACTTCGAGCTGGTCGAAGGGCTTGTGGCGAACGTTGTAGGCGATATAGCCGAGGTTGAATCCGGGCTTTTCGATCAGTTGCAGTTTCGGGTCTTTTTTCAGCGCTTCGACATCGGCTGGCCGCGGGTGCAGGGTGATCTGGCATTCGCCGGCCTTGAGCTTCTGCACGCGCACCGAGGCGTCGGTGTTGATGGCGAAGATCAGCTGGTCGAGCTTGACCCGGCTCGGGTCCCAGTACTGCTTGTTGGCGGTGTAGCGGATGTTCGAGTCTTTCTGGTAGCTCTTGAACGCGAACGGCCCGGTGCCGACCGGCTTCTGGTTGATCTCGCTGGGCTTGCCGGCCTTGAGCAACTGGTCGGCGTATTCGGCCGAGAGAATCGCGGCGAAGCTCATGGCGATGTTCTGGATGAACGCGGCGTCCACCGAGTTCAGGGTCATCACCACGGTCAGCGGCCCGGTCTTCTCGACCTTGGCGATGTTCTTGTTCAGGCTCATCCCGTTGAAGTAGGGAAACTCGGTCGGGTAGGCCTTACGGAAAGGGTGCTCGGCGTCGAGCATGCGGGTGAAGGTGAAGACCACGTCGTCGGCGTTGAAATCACGAGTCGGCTTGAAGTACGGCGTGGTGTGGAACTTCACCCCTTCGCGCAGGTGGAAGGTGTATTGCAGGCCGTCCGCGGAAATATCCCAGCGGGTGGCCAGGCCCGGCACCACGTTGGTCGCGCCTTTTTCGAACTCCGCCAGGCGGTTGTACAGCGGCTCTGCCGCGTCGTTGTCGGTGGCGGTGGTGTATTGCGCGGTGTCGAAACCGGCCGGGCTGCCTTCGGAGCAGAACACCAGGCTATTGCCGGCCGCCAGGCTGGCGGAGGTCGCGGTCAACAGACCTGTGCCCAGCAGGGCGGATAAAACCAGGGAATGACGCATGACGATCCCTCTCCCTTTTTATTGTTTTGATCGATGAGCAGTCGCCCCATCCGGAGGCGGTCATGTCATTGATCCCAAGTCTCGCTTGCAGCAAATGCCGGGCAATGGATGCACCACTCCATGCTTTGACGGTAGGGGTCGCAGCATGGGTAGTAAATGCCAAAGAGCCTGAAAGACATGTAGGGAACTTCCGAAATGCCCGTACTCACCACGATGGGGCGCAGCAAGAGGAAGAGCGTTCGAGTTCCGGCCGTCCTGGCAGGTAAGGCAACGGCGACGTCAGATGACGTCGCCGTTGCGGGCCCTTATTTGCTGATGCTGACGCCGTAGAACGAGTTCAGACCAAAGGGGCTGATCTTGAAGTCCTGCACGTTGGCGCGCATGGGTTGGAACACCGTCGAGTGTGCGATAGGTGTCATCGGGACTTGGTCTTTGAGGAGGTGTTGCGCCTGCTTGTACAGCTCGGTGCGTTTGGCCACGTCCGGGGTGGCTTTGGCTTGCTTGATCAGTGCGTCGTACGGCTTGTCGCACCATTTGGAGAAGTTGTTGCCGTTCATGGCGTCGCAGCCGAACAGGGTGCCGAGCCAGTTGTCCGGGTCACCATTGTCGCCGCTCCAGCCGATGATCATCGCCTGGTTCTCGCCGCCCTTGGAACGCTTGATGTACTCGCCCCATTCGTAGCTGACGATGTTGACCTTCAGGCCGATCTTCGCCCAGTCGGACTGCAGCATTTCAGCCATCAGCTTGGCGTTCGGGTTGTACGGACGCTGCACGGGCATGGCCCACAGGGTGATCTGGGTGCCTTCCTTGATGCCGGCTTCCTTGAGCAGCGCCTTGGCTTTCTCAGGGTCGTACTTGGCATCCTTGATGGTGTCGTCATAGGACCACTGGGTCGGTGGCATGGCGTTGACCGCCAGCTGGCCCGCGCCCTGGTAGACCGAGTCGATGATCTGCTGCTTGTTCACCGCCATGTCCAGCGCCTGACGAACCTTGAGGTCGGCCAGCGGGTTGGCGTCGGTGCGGCCCTTGAGCACAGGCATCACGTTGTAGGCGATGTAGCCGAGGTTGAAGCCGGCCTGCTGCGGCAGCTTGAGGGTCTTGTCCTCGCCCAGGGCCTTGAGGTCGGCCGGGCGCGGGAACAGGGTGACCTGGCATTCGTTCTTTTTCAGCTTCTGGATGCGTACCGACGGGTCGGTGGTGATGGCGAAGATCAGGTTGTCGATCTTCACGTCTTCAGGCTTCCAGTACTCCTTGTTGCCGGTGTAACGGATGTTGGAGTCTTTCTGGTAGCTCTTGAACACGAACGGGCCAGTGCCGATCGGCTTCTGGTTGATGTCGCCCGGCTTGCCTTCCTTGAGCAGCTGGTCGGCGTACTCGGCGGACTGGATGGAGGCAAAGCTCATTGCCAGGTTCTGGATGAACGCGGCGTCCACGGTTTTCAGGGTGAACTTGACGGTCTTGTCGTCGACTTTCTCGACCTTGGTGATGTTGGTGTCC
The DNA here is from genome assembly GCF_017349775.1 of Pseudomonas sp. GW460-12-10-14-TSB1. Lineage (NCBI taxonomy): Bacteria > Pseudomonadati > Pseudomonadota > Gammaproteobacteria > Pseudomonadales > Pseudomonadaceae > Pseudomonas > Pseudomonas sp. GW460-12-10-14-TSB1. Next base: position 35,058 of record NZ_JACNAC010000005.1, on the reverse strand, counting down.
ATCCCCATGTCGGTGAAGTAAGGGAATTCGGTCGGGTACGCCTTGCGGAACGGCATGTCCTTGTCGAGCATGCGGTTGAACGTGAAGAGCACGTCGTCGGCGTTGAAATCACGGGTCGGCTTGAAGTACGGCGTGGTGTGGAACTTCACCCCATCGCGCAGATGGAAGGTGTAGGTCAGGCCATCGTCGGAAATGTCCCAACTGGTCGCCAGGCCAGGAACGACGGCGGTGCCGCCACGCTCGAACTGGCTGAGACGGTTGAACATGGTTTCTGCTGAGGCGTCGAAGTCGGTTCCGGTGGTGTACTGGCCTGGGTCGAAACCGGCCGGGCTCCCTTCGGAGCAGAACACCAGGTTAGTCGCCGCCTGGGCGAAGGGGGCGCTGGCGAGCAAGCCGGCGCTGACTAAAAGCGGAATGACTGCTTGTTTGAACATGGTTGCCTCATGATTTGTTGTCATTTTTGGTGTAGAGGGCGACCTTATGAGTCGACCCGCCGATACTTATGCAGGCCCCATACCCAATGCAAGATGCGGGGCCGTCACAAGTATCAAGGAGTGGAACGAACGTACAGGAATGACGCATTTGTATAAATATTGACGAATTTGACCGTATGCGCTGGTTTTTTCTGGTGCATGGGTTGCCTTCTTGCGGGGCATCCAGGGCGAGCCGTGCCTCCGATTGGTGCGTCGCTGGGGCGGGTGTCGACTGGCTTCTGGTTGAGCCGCCTGACCTGGCCTGCCTGGCGCAAATGTTGGGCGCATTGGGTTGACCGGATGAAGTAGGGCGACTTGCTGAGGGAGGCCGTGGGAGAACGGATGCCCGGGATCTTGCAGGCGATGGCGGGTGAACAGCACATCGTCGGCGGTGTTGACGTTGTGGCTCGCAGTGAAGTTGTCACTGTGGAGGTTGCGGGTGGCGTGTGATGGCGGGGTGCCGAGGATCAGCCCCGCTGTCTGCCAAACCTGGAGCGGAAAGGTCTTACGCATGCAAACCTCAATTTTTTCTTTTTCTAGGGCGCATCTGAGGATTGGCCTTGTGGGCCGGGACAACTCGCCTTCTATGGGGAATGGATGCACCCCCATGGACCCTGTGTGGCGACGGCGATCGCTTGTTGTGTGGTTGATTGACGATTCGCCGATGCCGAAATTAAGTCATGCTGAAATCGTGGTCAACGAAAATTAAGCGTGACTAACATTTCTCTTGCGCACGAGGTGTCTGTGAGGTTGCGCAGGCGGCCATGGGGCGGGTTCAGGCCGCTGAATGGTCGTCGAACAGGCCCATGGTCGTGACGGTCAATACTTCCGCCGGGTCGTTGCCGGCGTTAGCCAGATAGTGCGGTTTGGTCGAGTCGAAGTGCACCGAGTCGCCGGCGCCGAGGGGATACTGCTGCCCCTCGATGGTGTAGACAATCTGCCCCGCAAGAACGTAGGAGAACTCGGCGCCATCATGGGAAATCAGTTCCGACTGGTAGCCCACCGGTATGTTCATCTTCACCGCGTTGATCAGGTTGCCGGGAAAGGAACTGGACAGCCGCTCGTAGGACAGGGGCTGGCCTTCGATGGTGTAGCGCACCCGCTTGCCGTCGTGGGAGTCGGGTTGTGCCTGGGTCGGCTGGTCGAAGAGGGCGTTCAGCGGAACGTTCAGGGACTTGGCAATGTTGACCAGGGAGGAGATCGAGACTCCGGTGAGATTGCGTTCCGCCTGGGAGAGGAAACTGGCGGTCAGACCGGATTCGCTGGCAATCTGGCGCAGGGTTTTCTTGGCGGCGCGGCGATAGCGACGCAGGCGTTCGCCGATGCGGTCTGCGGTCATTGGAGAGACTCTTATAGGAAAGGCGCAGTATACCCGGTGGCCGTCAATGACGTCTGATAGGCGCAATACCGAGGTCGGTAACTTTAGCATTACCGACGCGGCTGAACTCAACCCTCCCCAAGGCGAGTCCCTCAGGCTCGGGTTGAAATAGTTGGTAGCAAAAACCGCGGTAACCTGATTTCGTGCTGGAGGTTACCGCCGTCTGGGAAGGCAGGGAAAACGTTACTGCATCAGGACTTCGATCGAGCCATCGGCGGTCATGCTGACCTGGCTGGTGCCGGCTTCGACTTCCGGAGTGACCGGCGCCGCATCCATGCTCGCGGCTTTCATCATCATCTGGCCACGCAGGTACGGCTGTGGATAACCGTTGCTGTTGAGGTTCAGGTTGACGATCTTGTAGCCCTTGCCGCCCAGCGCCTCGGTGGTCAGCTGCGCGCGGGCCTTGAAGGCGTCGACCGCTTCCTTGAGCAGCTTGTCTTCGCTGGCCTTGCGGGTCGGGTCGGCGATGGCGAAGTCCATGCCGCCCATCTTCAGGTCTGTCAGCAGTTCGCCGGTGAGCTTGGACAGTGCGGCGAAGTCAGAGCTTTCCAGGCGCAGCTCGGCGCGTTCGCGCCAGCCGGTGATCTTCTGGCCCTTGGTGTCGTAGATCGGATAGCTGTTGCGGCTGCCCTGGCGCAAGGTGATGTCCTTGACCTGGCGTGCCTGGCCCAGGGCCTTGTTCATGGTGGTGGTGATTTCCGCGGCGAGCTTGGCCGGGTCGGCGTTCTGCGATTCGCTGTAGAGGGTGACGATCATCAGGTCGCGAGCCACTTCCTGACTGACTTCGGCGCGCAGGGAGATCTGGTTGTAATGAAGCTCATCGGCGGCCAGGGCCGGCAGGCTGGCGAGGGTGCCGACACTGAGGGCGAGAAGGGCGGCGCTGCGACTGAATGTGTGCATGAAAACTCCTTGAGTACGGTCCGCAGGTATTGGGTCCCAGCCTGCGTGAAACCATCAGACTCTAGCTTTTATTGTCTGGTTCGACCCGTTAACAACTTCTATACATCTATAGGGTATTGCTGGTCGGCGAACGCTTTGCGCTCTATCGCGGGCAAGCCTCGCTCCTACCAAAGCGACGCGTATCTGTAGGAGCGAGGCTTGCCCGCGATAGGCCGTTGCATAAAACTGTGGCGGTTTGCCGCAGTTTTGCCTGTCTGGGCCGCTGCTTGGTTATACTCGTCGCGATCCGCCTGGAGCGCTCATCAGGAGAGCTCATGCTCGCCCCCGTACAACTGCTTTCCGCCACTCGCCAGAACCTCTGGCGTCTGACTTTCATCCGCATTCTGGTTCTGGCCGCTCAGGCCGGTTCGGTGGGGCTCGCCTACTGGTTCGACCTGCTGCCGCTGCCCTGGCTGCAACTGGCCGTCACCCTGGGCCTGTCGCTGATTCTCTGCGCCTTCACCGCCATTCGCCTGCGTACTTCGTGGCCGGTCACCGAGCTGGAATATGCCGTGCAATTGGCCTGTGACCTGTTTATCCACAGTGCCCTGCTGTATTTCTCCGGCGGCTCGACCAACCCCTTCGTCTCCTATTACCTGGTGCCGCTGACCATCGCTGCCGTGACCTTGCCATGGCGTTACTCGGTGGTTCTTTCCGGCATCGCGCTGACCATGTACACCTTGCTGCTGGCGCAGTTCTACCCGCTGCAGACTTTCCCCATCGCCCGGGAAAACCTGCAGATCTATGGGATGTGGCTGAGCTTCGCCCTGGCCGCGGCGGTGATCACCTTCTTCGCCGCGAGAATGGCCGAGGAGCTGCGACGGCAGGAGGAGCTGCGGGCGATCCGCCGCGAAGAGGGGCTGCGCGACCAGCAGTTGCTGGCTGTCGCCACCCAGGCCGCTGGCGCCGCCCACGAACTGGGAACGCCCCTGGCGACCATGAGCGTGCTGCTCAAGGAAATGCGCCAGGACAACCTCGACCCGCTGCTGCAAGATGATCTGGGCGTGCTCCAGGATCAGGTCAAGCTGTGCAAGGAAACCCTGCAGCAACTGGTGCGCGCCGCCGAGGCCAATCGCCGGATGGCCGTGGAAATGCAGGATGTCACCGTCTGGCTCGACGAAGCGCTGAACCGCTGGCACCTGATGCGCCCCGAAGCCACCTATCGTTTCCAACTGCTGGGCCAGGGCCCGATGCCGCGGGTAGCGCCGCCGCCGGACTTGACCCAGGCGTTGCTCAACCTGCTGAACAATGCCGCCGACGCCTGCCCGGAAGGGCTGGAAGTACAGCTGGATTGGGACGCCGAGACCCTGACCATCAGCATTCGCGACCACGGCGCCGGTGTGCCGCTGGCCATCGCCGAGCAGATCGGCAAACCGTTTTTTACCACCAAGGGCAAAGGTTTCGGCCTGGGCCTGTTTTTGAGCAAAGCCAGCGTGACACGCGCCGGCGGCTCAGTGAAACTCTACAGTCATGAGGAAGGCGGCACGCTCACCGAGCTGCGTCTGCCCCACGGCGCCCGAGGAGACCAACATGAGTGACGAAATCCAAGTCGAAGGCGAAGAACTGCCGCATCTGTTGCTGGTGGATGACGACGCCACCTTCACCCGGGTGATGGCGCGGGCCATGAGCCGTCGCGGCTTCCGCGTCAGCACCGCGGGGTCCGCCGAGGAAGGCCTGGCCCTCGCCCAGCAGGACCTGCCGGACTTCGCCGCGCTGGACCTGAAGATGGACGGCGACTCCGGCCTGGTGCTGCTGCCCAAGCTGCTCGAGCTCGATCCGGAAATGCGTGTGGTGATCCTCACCGGTTATTCGAGCATCGCCACCGCGGTCGAAGCGATCAAGCGCGGCGCCTGCAACTATCTGTGCAAACCGGCCGACGCCGATGACGTGCTGGCCGCGCTGCTCTCCGAGCACGCCGACCTCGACACCCTGGTGCCGGAAAACCCGATGTCGGTGGATCGCCTGCAATGGGAGCATATCCAGCGGGTGCTGACCGAACACGAAGGCAACATCTCCGCCACTGCCCGCGCCCTGGGCATGCACCGCCGAACGCTGCAGCGCAAGTTGCAGAAGCGCCCGGTTCGTCGCTGAACCGCGACTGAACGAATGTCCTCGGGACAAGTGAAAAAGCGAGCCGATCCTCTATGATCGGCTCGATGCTTGTCCCTATCCCAATCGAGCCTTGATGATGAATCAGAACGCTGAGTATTCCGCGGTCAACGATGCTGTGCGCGGGCAGTTTTTCCGTCGTGTCTGGGAAATGACTACGCCTTACTGGCGCAGTGAGGAGAAGGGCAAGGCCTGGTTGCTGCTGTTCGCGGTGGTCGCCTTGACCCTGTTCAGCGTGGCGATCTCGGTGTGGATCAACAGCTGGTACAAGGATTTCTACAACGCCTTGCAAAAGAAGGACGAAGCGGCGTTCTGGCAACTGATCCTGTATTTCTGCGGGATTGCCGCGGTGGCCATTCTCGCCGCAGTCTACCGGCTCTACCTGACCCAGATGCTGACCATCCGCTGGCGGGCCTGGCTCACGGAAAAACACTTCGCCCGCTGGCTGGGCCACAAGAACTACTACCAGCTGGAGCAGGGCGGCTACACCGATAACCCGGACCAGCGGATTTCCGAAGACCTCAACAGCTTCACCAGCAATACCCTGGGGCTGGCCCTGGGCCTGCTGCGTACCGTGGTCAGCCTGGTGTCGTTCTCGATCATCCTGTGGGGCGTGTCGGGCAGCATCGAAGTCTTCGGCTACAGCATTCCCGGCTACATGTTCTGGTGCGCCCTGGTGTATGCCGCCGTCGGCAGCTGGTTGACCCATCTGATCGGTCGACGCCTGATCGGCTTGAACAACAACCAGCAACGTTTCGAGGCAGACCTGCGTTTCTCCATGGTGCGGGTGCGCGAGAACGCCGAGAGCATCGCCCTGTACAACGGCGAACCGAATGAGAACACGCGCCTGAGCGGCCGTTTCGGCATGGTCTGGCACAACTTCTGGGACATCATGAAGGTGTCCAAGCGCCTGACCTTCTTCACCTCGGGCTACGGCCAGATCGCGATCATTTTCCCCTTTATCGTCGCGGCTCCCCGTTACCTGACGGGCAAGATCGAGCTGGGCGAGCTGATGCAGATCAACTCGGCATTCGGCAACGTCCAGGAGAACTTCAGCTGGTTCATCACCGCCTATTCCGAGCTCGCGGCATGGCGCGCCACCTGCGACCGTCTGCTGAGCTTCCGCCAGGCCATGAGCGAAAACGAAGAACGCGCGCCGGCCATCGACGTGCAGAGCCAGGGCGAAACCCTGCAGGTGCATAACCTCGGCCTGGATCTGGCGGACGGCCGGCACCTGCTGGCCGGTGCCGAGATGACCGTGACGGCCGGTGAGCGCCTGATGCTCAGCGGTCGTTCCGGCAGTGGCAAGAGTACCCTGCTGCGGGCGATGGGGCGGCTCTGGCCGGCCGGTCACGGCAGCATCCGCATGCCCGCCGAGCGTTATCTGTTCCTGCCGCAGAAGCCTTACCTGCCGATCGGCAGCCTGCGCGAAGCCTTGAGTTATCCACAGTCGGGCGACACCTACCCGCAGGAGCGTTATGCGCAGGTGCTGGAAACCTGCCGCCTGCCGCACCTGGTGTCCCGCCTGGACGAGAGCAATCACTGGCAGCGCATGTTGTCCCCGGGCGAGCAGCAACGCCTGGCCTTTGCCCGCGCGTTGCTCTACGCGCCGCAATGGCTGTACATGGATGAGGCCACCTCGGCCATGGACGAAGAGGACGAAGCGACCCTGTACCAGGCGCTGATCGACCAGCTTCCGGGGCTGAGCATTGTCAGCGTCGGGCATCGCAGCAGCCTCAAGCGTTTCCACCCGCGGCACATCCGTATCGAGCGCGGGCATCTGGTCGACCAGGCGGTGACGGTGTAGTCAACAGTGATCGTACAACTCGGCTGAGCTATGATGCGTCATCAGTTTTCGGAGAAAGATCTTCACCATGGACAACCAGAACACGGCGCCCCGCCTTCCACGCAAGCGCCGTAGCCTCGCCCAGGAACTGGTGACCGTGCTCTCGGAGCAGATCCGCGACGGTCTGCTCAAGCGCGGTGACAAGTTGCCCACCGAGTCGGCGATCATGGAGGCCCATGGCGTCAGCCGCACCGTGGTGCGCGAGGCCATTTCCCGGTTGCAGGCCGCCGGCCAGGTGGAAACCCGCCACGGCATTGGCACCTTTGTGCTCGACACGCCGAGCCCGAGCGGCTTCAGGATCGATCCGGCGACCGTGGTGACCTTGCGCGATGTGCTGGCGATCCTGGAGTTGCGCATCAGCCTGGAAGTGGAGTCGGCCGGGTTGGCCGCGCAGCGGCGCAGCTCCGAGCAATTGGCGGCGATGCGCGCGGCGCTGGATGCCCTCAACGAAAGCGCGGCCCACGACAGCGATGCGGTGGCCTCGGATTTCCAGTTCCACCTGCAGATTGCCCTGGCCACGGGCAACCGCTATTTCACCGACATCATGACCCACCTGGGGACCAGCATCATTCCGCGCACCCGCCTGAATTCGGCGCGCCTGGCCCACGACGATCAGCAGCACTACATGAGCCGCCTGAGCCGTGAACACGAAGAAATCTATGAAGCCATTGCCCGCCAGGATTCGGACGCGGCCCGAGCGGCCATGCGTCTGCACCTGACCAACAGCCGCGAACGGCTGCGCCATGCCCACGAAGAGGCAGAGGCGCAGCGCGGGTAAACGCAACAGGCGCCAGACCCGGGAGGTTTGGCGCCTGTTATCGGGCTGTCGCGAGCAGGCTTTCTATCGAATTCGTAGCGGCGTCCTAAATGGCTACCGCTGTTCTGCCGGAAGAAAATCATCGCTTGGGCAGCCTTTATCGCGGGCAAGTCGGATCGCCGCCCGCTCGCTCCTACAGAAACACTGCTTGGCTTCGGTAGGAGCGAAGCTTGCTCGCGATGCTTTTAGCGGCCTTTGAGAATCGAGCGATCCACCCTCACGGCCAGTTGCCCGGCTGCGGGTTTGGCATCGAAGGTCACGCGCCCTTGCTTGTCGACGGTTGCCCGCGCCACGGGAGCGCCGTTGACCAGCAGTTCCAGGGGCGCACCCTGCAGGGATTGGCCCGAGGCCAGTTCTAGAGTCAGATTGATAGCCATGTCGATGTCCTTATCAGGCATTGCGGTCGATGTAGGTGGTGGCGGTCTTGTCGATCGAGGCGATCAGCTCCGGCGAGCCGCCGCGGAACTGGCGGAAAATGTTGCGCCCGCTGGAGTTGCTGCTGGTATCCACCGGCACATTCAGGGTTGGCTGGAAGCGTTCGCTCAGCTCGGCGTAGGCGGACCAGGGGCCGATGTACGACTCGTTCACCCCGTTGGTGTAGCTGAAGGCATAACGCACGGCATTGCCTGGCAGCCAGTTGGGTTCGCTGGGTACCTGGCTCTGCCAGCCATTGGCCTGGATGCTCGGGGCAAGCGTCGGTGCTTCCAGGTAGCCCGCCGGCTTGTTGGGCTTGTAGTCCTTGAGCAGCAGGTAAGTGCTCCAGCCCCACCAGTTGTCGATGGTCTTGGTGTCGTTCAGGTTGTTCACGTCGCTGCGGCGCAGCACCTTGTCGCCTTGCATCACGAACAGCGGTGAAAAATTGCCGCTCTTGGCTGCGTTCAGGTCCGGCAGCAGCTTCAGCGCCGTGAAGTTGCCGGGCGTCGGGGCCGATCCGCTGAGGTAGCTTTCGAAGATTTCGTCCGCCGAGCGCTGCACCGCCAGCTTGACCTGCTTGCGGTTGTTGCTGTCGATGGTGTCGAAATAACGCTTGTCGCCATAGGCATGCCAGCGGTTGCCCTGGGCGTTGCTGACGTTGAGGCCGAACTTGCTGTCTTCGTCGTGCATGAAGCGGGTGATCAGCGAGCCGAGATCGCTCGGCGTGACTACCGCCGCCACTTGCTTGCGCGGCACCCGCACATGGCCGGCGGAGAACAGGTCGGTGAGGAAGTGATCGGCGAAGGCGTTCATGGCATAGGCCAGTTCCAGCTGCTTCTCGTCGGCGTTCTTGTGCGCCAGCACCGCCTGCTGCAGGGCGGCGGTGTGCCCGGCGACATAGGCCAGCAGTGCCCACTCACCGAAATGGTCGGCATTGTTGGCCGCCAGTTTCAGGTAGCGACCCAGGGGGAACAGCGCCGAGGCGAAACTGCCGCCGCCGGTGATCTTGTTCCACTCTTCGGACAACGTATCTCCCAGGGCGTCATAAGCCTCGTGGGGTTGCCGGCCGTCCTTGAGTGCCTGGTTGGCGGCGGCGATTTCCTTCTGCATCACCGCGAGAATCTGTTTCGCTTCGTCCTTGGCCGCCGGCAACACGGCGAGGGAGTTGAACGCGGCGGTAAAGCGCTGCAAACGATCCTCCGGCGTCGCACCTTCGCAGATCGGCTGGTCGGGGATGCCATAAAAATCGCCACCCAGCGCCACCACCTGGCCATAGGTCAGGGCCAGGCCGTTGGGCAGGTGCAATTCGACCTGCCAGGCCGGAACGCCGGGGGCGTCCTTGACGAAACGCAACAGGGTGGCGTCGCCGATGGCGGTGTGCTCGCCACCCTCGAAACGCAGCTGGGGCAGGGCCTTGAGGTTTTTGCCCGGTGCCGCGGGGAGGATCCCGGGTTTGTGGTACTTGATGGTGTGATGACCGTCGGCGATCAGCACCAGATGGTCGCCGTCACCGGAAATGGCAATGCCGCGTTCGCTGAAAAGGCTGTCCAGATCGGCAACGATCTGGCTTTTGTGCTGCAGCTGTTCCCGCTGCTGAGTGTGTAGACCTGACATTTCTAGCTCCTTGATATGTCGTAGGTATTTCAGAAAATTAACTGTATGCATATACAGTTGTTTGCGAGCATAAAGCAAAATCCTGACTCGTCAAGCAGGTATTTTTTGCGGCGCATTTGGGCAATGGCTGACGAATTGCGGTTGACGATTGTTTTTTAAGTTGTACGATGACTTACAACTTCAGCCAGGGCTGAGGTGTTTTTCATCACAACGTGCGTCCAGGGTGTTCGAATAATGAATCCACAAGAACTGAAGTCCATCCTCTCCTCCGGGCTGCTGTCTTTCCCGGTGACCGATTTCAATGCCCAGGGCGATTTCCATCGCGCGGGCTACATCAAGCGCCTGGAATGGCTGGCCCCATACGGTGCCTCGGCGCTGTTCGCGGCAGGCGGCACCGGTGAGTTCTTCTCCCTGGCCGCCAGCGAATATTCGGAAATCATCAAGACCGCGGTCGACACCTGCGCCTCCAGCGTGCCGATCCTGGCCGGCGTCGGCGGTTCGACCCGCCAGGCCATCGAATACGCCCAGGAGGCCGAGCGCCTGGGCGCCAAGGGCCTGTTGCTGTTGCCGCACTACCTGACCGAGGCCAGTCAGGACGGGGTCGCCGCTCATGTGGAAGCGGTGTGCAAATCGGTGAAGATCGGTGTGGTGGTCTACAACCGCAACGTCTGCCGCCTGACCGCGCCGCTGCTGGAGCGCCTGGCCGAGCGCTGCCCGAACCTGATCGGCTACAAGGACGGCCTGGGCGATATCGAGCTGATGGTGTCGATCCGCCGCCGTCTCGGCGATCGCTTCAGCTACCTGGGCGGCCTGCCGACCGCCGAAGTCTACGCCGCGGCCTACAAGGCCCTGGGCGTGCCGGTGTACTCCTCGGCGGTGTTCAACTTCATCCCGAAAACCGCGATGGATTTCTACCACGCCATTGCCCGGGAAGATCACGCCACCGTCGGCAAGATCATCGACGACTTCTTCCTGCCTTACCTGGATATCCGCAACCGCAAGGCCGGTTACGCGGTGAGCATCGTCAAGGCCGGAGCCCGCATTGTCGGCCATGACGCAGGCCCGGTGCGGGCGCCGCTGACCGACCTGTTGCCGGAAGAATATGAAGCGCTGGCGGCGTTGATCGACGCCCAGGGCGCGCAGTAACCCATCCACGGGGCCGCTGAGCGATCAGCGGCCTTTTGCGTAAGGCTTTTGTGTAAGGAGAGGGCGCGTGGCAGAGGTAAAACGCTTCGATAACTACATCGGTGGCCAATGGCTTGCCGGTGCCGACTACTCGACCAATATCAACCCGTCCGAGTTGTCCGATGTCATTGGCGAATACGCCAAGGCCGACCTGGCTCAGGTGCACGCCGCGATCGATGCGGCGCGCGATGCATTCCCGGCCTGGTCGACCTCCGGTATCCAGGCGCGCAGCGATGCCCTGGACAAGGTCGGCAGCGAGATCCTCGCCCGCCGCGAAGAGCTCGGCACGTTGCTGGCACGGGAGGAGGGCAAGACCCTGCCTGAAGCCATCGGCGAGGTAACCCGCGCCGGCAACATCTTCAAGTTCTTTGCCGGCGAATGCCTGCGTCTGTCGGGGGATTACCTGCCGTCGGTGCGTCCGGGCGTCAACGTCGAAGTGACCCGCGAAGCCCTGGGTGTGGTCGGCCTGATCACCCCCTGGAACTTCCCGATCGCCATCCCGGCGTGGAAGATCGCCCCGGCCCTGGCCTACGGCAACTGCGTAGTGCTCAAGCCCGCCGAGCTGGTGCCGGGCTGTGCCTGGGCCCTGGCGGAAATCATTTCCCGTGCCGGTTTCCCGGCCGGGGTGTTCAACCTGGTGATGGGCAGCGGCCGGCTGGTGGGCGATGCCCTGGTCAACAGTCCGAAGGTCGACGGCATCAGCTTCACCGGTTCCGTGGGCGTGGGTCGGCAGATCGCTGTCAACTGCGTCTCGCGCCAGTCCAAGGTGCAGTTGGAGATGGGCGGCAAGAACCCGCAGATCATCCTCGACGATGCCGACCTCAAGCAGGCGGTGGAGCTGGCGGTACAGAGCGCCTTCTATTCCACCGGGCAGCGCTGCACCGCGTCCAGCCGGCTGATCGTCACCGCGGGCATCCACGACCGGTTCGTCGAGGCGATGGCCGAACGCATGGGTTCGATCAAGGTCGGCCATGCGCTGAAGGCCGGTACCGATATCGGTCCGGTAGTGTCCCTGGCGCAGCTCGAGCAGGACCTGAAGTACATCGATATCGGTCACTCCGAAGGGGCGCGGCTGGTCAGCGGTGGCGGCCTGGTGACTTGCGATACCGAGGGTTATTTCCTGGCGCCGACCCTGTTCGCCGACAGCCAGGCCTCGATGCGCATCAGCCGCGAAGAGATCTTCGGTCCGGTGGCCAACGTGGTGCGCGTGGCCGACTATGAGGCGGCGCTGGCCATGGCCAACGACACCGAGTTCGGCCTGTCGGCGGGCATCGCCACCACGTCGCTGAAATACGCCAACCACTTCAAGCGCCATTCCCAGGCCGGGATGGTCATGGTCAACCTGCCGACGGCCGGCGTCGATTACCACGTACCTTTTGGTGGTCGCAAAGGCTCATCCTATGGCTCCCGCGAGCAAGGTCGCTACGCGCAGGAGTTCTACACCCAGGTGAAGACTTCCTACATCGGATCCTAAGTCCCGCTGTACCCCCCGCCGGCCTTTGCCTGAGGCCCGGCGGGGGCGATGAAACGCCTGTTTACCCGCATAAAAATAACTAGTGGGAGTACATCCATATGCAAGCGACCAAGCCGACTCGCGTCCGCTATCTGATCCTGTTCATGCTGTTCCTGGTGACCACGATCAACTATGCCGACCGCGCCACCATCGCCATCGCGGGCTCCAGCCTGCAAAAAGACCTCGGTATCGACGCCGTCACCCTCGGTTATATCTTCTCCGCATTCGGCTGGGCCTATGTGGCGGGACAGATCCCCGGCGGCTGGTTGCTCGACCGCTTCGGCTCGAAAAAAATCTATGCCCTGAGCATCTTCACCTGGTCGCTGTTCACCGTGCTGCAGGGTTATGTCGGTGAGTTCGGCGTCTCCACCGCGGTGGTGGCGCTGTTCATGCTGCGGTTCCTGGTGGGGCTGGCCGAGGCGCCGTCCTTCCCCGGCAATGCGCGGATTGTCGCGGCCTGGTTCCCCACCGCCGAGCGCGGCACGGCTTCGGCGATCTTCAACTCGGCGCAGTATTTCGCCACGGTGCTGTTCGCGCCGCTGATGGGCTGGATCGTCTATCGCTTCGGCTGGCAGCACGTGTTCATCGTGATGGGCGTGATCGGCATCGTCTTCTCGCTGGTCTGGCTCAAGGTGATCTACAGCCCGCGCCAGCATCCGCTGATCAACGAGGCCGAGTTCAAGCACATCGCCGACAACGGCGGCATGGTCGACATGGACCAGGACGGCAAAGGCAAACGCAGCGATGGCCCGAAATGGGACTACCTGCGCCAGTTGCTGACCAATCGCATGATGCTCGGCGTATACCTGGGCCAGTACTGCATCAACGGCATCACTTACTTCTTCCTGACCTGGTTCCCGGTGTACCTGGTGCAGGAGCGTGGCATGACCATTCTCAAGGCCGGTTTCATCGCGTCCTTGCCGGCCATCTGCGGCTTTATCGGTGGGGTGCTCGGCGGGGTGATTTCCGACTACCTGCTGCGCAAGGGGCATTCCCTGACCTTCGCCCGCAAGGCGCCGATCATTGCCGGCCTGCTGGTCTCCAGCAGCATCGTGGCCTGCAACTATGTGGAGATCGAATGGATGGTGGTGGGCTTCATGGCCCTGGCGTTCTTCGGCAAAGGCGTGGGCGCGCTCGGCTGGGCGGTGGTGTCCGATACCTCGCCGAAGCAGATCGCCGGCTTGAGCGGCGGCCTGTTCAACACCTTCGGCAACCTGGCGTCGATCACTACGCCGATCGTCATTGGCTACATCATCAGCTCCACCGGCTCGTTCAAATGGGCGCTGGTGTTCGTCGGCTGCAACGCGCTGCTGGCGGTGTTCAGCTACCTGGTGATCGTCGGTCCGATCAAGCGCGTGGTGCTCAAGGAGCCACCGAGCAATGGCCCCGAGCTGAGCCAACTTTCCCAAGCGCATTCCTGAAGGGGCGGCGTCATGCAGTTGATTGAACATTCTGATTCGCCACGCTACATCCGCTTGCACGAACGGGACAACGTGGTGGTTGTGGTGAATGACCAGGGCGTGCCGGCGGGCACCGCGTTCGCCGACGGCCTGGTGACCCTGGACTTCGTACCCCAGAGCCACAAGGTGGCGCTGGAGGAGATCGCCGAAGGCGGCCCGGTGGTTCGTTACGGCCAGACCATAGGTTATGCCTTGCAGCCGATCGCCCGCGGCAGTTGGGTCAGGGAGGAGCAGTTGCGCATGCCCAGCGCGCCGCCGCTGGACAGCCTGCCGCTGTCCACCGAGGTGCCGGCCACCCAGGCGCCCCTGGAAGGTTTCACCTTCGAGGGCTATCGCAATGCCGACGGTACGGTCGGTACGCGCAACATCCTGGGCATCACCACCACTGTGCAATGCGTGACCGGGGTACTCGATCATGCGGTCAAGCGGATCAAGGACGAACTGCTACCCAAGTATCCCCACGTCGACGATGTGGTGGCGCTGACCCACAGCTATGGTTGTGGCGTGGCGATCACCGCCACCGATGCCTATATCCCGATCCGCACTGTGCGCAACCTGGCGCGCAACCCGAACCTGGGGGGCGAGGCCCTGGTGATCAGCCTGGGCTGCGAGAAGTTGCAGGCCGGGCAGGTGATGCACGAAGGCGACAGGTCGGTGGACCTCAGCGAGCCCTGGTTGTACCGCCTGCAGGACTCCAGCCAGGGTTTTACCGAGATGATCGAGCAGATCATGGAGCTGGCCGAGGTGCGTTTGCAGAAGCTCGATCAGCGGCGCCGGGAAACCGTGCCGGCCTCGGAGCTGGTCCTCGGCATGCAATGCGGCGGCAGCGATGCCTTTTCCGGGATCACTGCCAACCCGGCGCTGGGGTATGCCTCGGACCTGCTGTTGCGGGCCGGCGCGACCGTGATGTTTTCCGAAGTCACCGAGGTGCGCGATGCGATCTATCTGCTGACCTCCCGTGCCGAATCCGCAGAGGTGGCCCGGGAGCTGGTGCGTGAGATGGATTGGTACGACCGTTACCTGGCCAAGGGCGAGGCCGACCGCAGCGCCAATACCACGCCGGGCAACAAGAAGGGCGGGTTGTCGAACATTGTCGAGAAGTCCCTGGGGTCCATCGTCAAGTCCGGCAGCAGCGCGATCAATGGCGTGCTGGGGCCGGGCGAGCGCTTTACCCGCAAAGGCCTGATCTTCTGTGCGACGCCGGCCAGCGACTTTGTCTGCGGGACCTTGCAGCTGGCGGCGGGGATGAACCTGCATGTGTTCACCACCGGGCGTGGCACGCCTTACGGGCTGGCGATGGCCCCGGTGGTCAAGGTCTCGACCCGTTCCGAACTGGCCCAGCGCTGGCCGGACCTGATCGACATCGACGCCGGGCGCATCGCCACCGGGCGGGCGAGCATCGAAGAGCTGGGCTGGGAGCTGTTCCACTTCTACCTGGACGTGGCCAGCGGCAAGCAGCAGACCTGGGCCGAACGGCACAAGCTGCACAACGACATCACCTTGTTCAATCCGGCGCCGATTACCTGACCGGTAGCCGCTGCCGCAGGCTGCGATCGACCGCAACGCGGGCGTGGCGTTTCATAATGTCGAACTCCTGTGGCCCGATGGATCTGCTTTCCGGGCAAATCCATCGGGCTTAAGAGTGCCGGCTGGCTTATCATTAGCCGCCTAACGACAGGCTCAAGGTTGACCCGGCATGCTGGCCATTTTTCTCGAAACGCTGAACATCACCGCGCCGGTATTTGCCATGTTGTTTCTTGGTGTGCTGCTCAAGCGCATCGGCTGGATCGACGACGGTTTTATCCACACGGCGTCGGCCCTGGTGTTCAACGTCACCATGCCGGCGCTGCTGTTTCTCGGCATCCTCCATGCCGACCTGCATTCGGCGCTCAAGCCCGGGTTGCTGATCTATTTCGCCGTGGCCACCCTGGCCAGCTTTGCCTTCGCCTGGGTCTGGGCGATCTGGCGCTGCCCGCGGGAGGATCGGGGCATCTACACCCAGGGCGCGTTTCGCGGCAATAACGGAGTCATCGGCCTGGCGCTCGCGGCCAGCATGTATGGCGACTACGGGATTTCCCTCGGGGCGATTCTCGCGGCGCTGGTGATCCTGTTCTACAACACCCTGTCGACCATCGTCCTGGCGGTGTACAGCCCGGTGATCAAGTCCGATCCGTGGAGCATCTGCAAAAGCGTGGTCAGCAATCCCTTGATCATCAGCGTCCTGGCGGCCACGCCTTTCGCGGTTTTCCAGATCGGCCTGCCGACCTGGCTGGAAACGTCCGGCCAGTACCTGGCACAGATGACCCTGCCGCTGGCATTGATCTGTATCGGCGGCACCCTGTCCCTGGCGGCGCTGCGCGCGAGCGGCGACCTGGCCCTGAGTTCGAGCCTGGTGAAAATGGTTGGTCTGCCGGTCCTCGCCACCCTGGGGGCCTGGCTTTGCGGATTCCGCGGGGCGGAGCTGGGGATTCTGTTCCTGTATTTCGGCAGCCCGACCGCGGCGGCGAGCTTTGTCATGGCCCGGGCGGCCAATGGCAATCATGAACTGGCGGCAGCGATCATCGTCATCACCACGCTGATGGCGGCGGTGACCACCAATATCGGGATCTTCCTGCTGCAGTGGGGCGGGTGGATCTAGCCCTCTTCTGTAGGAGCGAGGCTTGCCCGCGATAGCGGTGTATCAGGCAGACCGCCATCGCGGGCAAGCCTCGCTCCTACGGATCACTCGGGTTTCTGGTAGGTATCGATCACTTCCTGGGCGGCGCGGAACGCGTCGATCGCCGCCGGTACGCCGGCATACACCGCGCAATGCAGCAGCGCCTCGCGAATCTCTTCCACCGTGCAGCCGTTATTCAGGGCACCACGGACATGTCCCTTGAGTTCCTGCGGGCACTTGAGCGCGGTCAGGGCGGCGAGGGTGATCAGGCTGCGGGTTTTCAGCGGCAGGCCTTCGCGGTTCCAGACGCTGCCCCAGGCATGTTCGTTGACGAAGTCCTGCAGCGGCTGGCTGAACTCGGTGGCGTTGCCCAGGGCGCGATCGACGAAGGCATCACCCATCACCTGGCGGCGCATCTCCACGCCCTGCTTTTTATTCTCGCTCATTGCGCTTCCCCTTTTTTATGTTGGCGGCGCCAGGCCCGCAGCGAACTGAACAGCAGGAACGCCACCAGCACTGGCAGGACGAAAAACAGCATCAAGTCTTCCAGCTTGCCGGCCAGCGGCATGCCGGTGGTGAAGGACACCACGTGCAGCCCATAGGCCAGGTACAGGCCGAGAAACAGCAGGCCTTCGGCGCGGGTGACCCGATAACCCGAATAGAACACCGGCAGGCACAACACGGCGACGCCGAGCATCACCGGCAGGTCGAAGTCCACGGCGTTGGGCGATACCGACAGGGGCGTGGGCGCCACCAGGGCGGTGAAACCCAGGACTCCCAGCAGGTTGAACAGGTTACTGCCGATGACGTTGCCCACGGCAATGTCGCGTTGGCCACGCAAGGCGGCGATCAGCGAGGTGGCCAGGGCCGGCAGGGAGGTGCCGACGGCAACTATGGTCAGGCCGATGATGCGCTCGGACAGCCCCAGGTCGGTGGCGACTTCCACCGCTGCTTCGACCAACAGGTGGCCGGCGAACACCAGCAGGAGCAGGCCGCCGATCATCCACGACAGGCTGCTCAGCCAGTGCGGGCGGGGCGCGTCGGGGGCTTGCTGGGACTGCGGGCGCGCCGAGTGCCGCGACTGGCGCAGCAACAACCCCAGGTAGAGGACCAGGGTGGCCAGCAGGATCAGTCCGTCGAGGGGCGTCAGTTCTTCGTTGTAGGCCAGGGCGAACACCTGCAGGCTGGCGAGGATCATCAACGGAATGTCCAGCCGCACCAGCTGGCGGGACACCCGCAGCGGGATGATCAGGGCGGACAGGCCGAGGGTTACCAGGATGTTGAAGATGCCGCTGCCGATCACGCTGCCGACGGCGATGTCGGTGTTTTCAGCCAGGGTGGCTTGCAGGCTGACGGCCATCTGCGGGGCGCTGCTGCCGAAGGCGACGATGCTCAGGCCGATGATCAGCGCTCGTACACGCAGGCGGGCGGCGAGGCGGACCGCGCCGCGTACCAGCAATTCGGCGCCGGCGACCAGCAGGACCAGGCCACTGAACAACTGGAGGACGCTGAGCAGCGGTAAATCGGTTAATCCGAAAATGATCAGGGCTCCGTGGGTCAGTCTCTGATGGCTTGCACGCGCACCTTGGCGGTGCCGCTTCTGATCATACCCAACTGTTGCGCGGCGGCACGCGACAAATCGATCAGGCGGCCGCGGGTATGCGGGCCACGGTCGTTGATCCGGACCACGACGCTCTTGTCGTTATTGAGGTTGGTGACCTTGACGCGGGTGCCGAACGGCAGCTCGCGGTGCGCGGCGGTCATGCCGTGCTGGTTGAAGGGTTCGCCGCTGGCGGTGCGTTTGCCGTGGTGTTTGGCGCCGTAATAGGAGGCGACGCCGGTCTTGTCGTAACCCCGCGGGTCGATGACATGGCTGGCGCAGCCGGCCAGGAGAAAGAGCAGGGAGCAGGCAGCCAGTAGCGACTTCATAAAAGGGAGCCCTAAATGCGAATGCAGGAGCGGACTTGCTCGCGATAGCGTTGTGTTTGAGACAACGTATCGCCAGCAAGTTCGCTCCTGCACAGGGCGGCGCACTATCGAATGCCCGCCATCCACGCCGCTATCAGCCTTCGAGTTTGCTTTTCAGCAGTTCGTTGACCTGTTGCGGGTTGGCCTTGCCTTTGGAAGCCTTCATCGCCTGGCCGACGAAGAAGCCGAACATCTTGCCGCGCTTGGCTTCATCGGCGGCGCGATACTGTTCGACCTGCTCGGCGTTGGCCGCCAGCATTTCGTCCAGCACGGCGGAGATGGCGCCGGTATCAGTGACCTGCTTGAGGCCGCGCTTGTCGATGATCTCGTCGGCCTGGCCTTCGCCATTGGCCATGGCTTCGAACACGGTCTTGGCGATCTTGCCGGAGATGGTGTTGTCCTTGATGCGCAGCAGCATGCCGCCCAGTTGCTCGGCCGAGACTGGTGCCTCGTCGATTTCCAGGCCCTGCTTGTTCAGCAGGCTGCCCAGCTCGACCATGACCCAGTTGGCCGCCAGCTTGGCGTCACCGGCGATCTTCACCACCTGCTCGAAGTAGTCCGCCTGCTCGCGGCTCGAAGCCAGCACGCTGGCGTCGTAGACCGAGAGGCCGAACTGCTCCTGGAAGCGCTCGCGTTTCTGCGGTGGCAGTTCCGGCAGGGTGGCGCGTACCTGGTCGAGGAACGAGTCCTCGATGACCACTGGCAGCAGGTCCGGGTCGGGGAAGTAACGGTAGTCGTTGGCTTCTTCCTTGCTGCGCATCGGACGGGTCTCGTCCTTGTTCGGGTCGTACAGGCGAGTCTGCTGGATGACCTTGCCGCCGTCCTCGATCAGTTCGATCTGGCGCTGGACTTCCGAGTTGATGGCTTTCTCGATGAAGCGGAACGAGTTGACGTTCTTGATCTCGCAGCGAGTGCCGAACTCGGCCTGGCCTTTCGGGCGTACCGAGACGTTGCAGTCGCAACGCAGGGAGCCTTCGGCCATATTGCCGTCGCAGATCCCCAGGTAACGCACCAGGGCGTGGATCGACTTGACGTAGGCCACGGCTTCCTTGGCGCTGCGCATGTCCGGCTCGGAAACGATTTCCAGCAGCGGGGTGCCGGCGCGGTTCAGGTCGATGCCGCTGGCGCCGCTGAACTCTTCGTGCAGGCTCTTGCCGGCGTCTTCTTCCAGGTGCGCGCGGGTGATGCCGACACGTTTGACCGTGCCGTCTTCCAGCGGGATGTCCAGGTGGCCCTTGCCAACGATCGGCAGTTCCATCTGGCTGATCTGGTAGCCCTTGGGCAGGTCGGGGTAGAAGTAGTTCTTGCGGGCGAACACGTTGTGCTGGCCGATCTCGGCGTCGATGGCCAGGCCGAACATGACCGCCATGCGCACCGCTTCCTGGTTCAGCACCGGCAGTACGCCGGGCATGCCCAGGTCTACCAGGCTGGCCTGGGTGTTGGGCTCGGCGCCGAAGGCGGTGGAGCTACCGGAGAAAATCTTCGATTTGGTGGTGAGCTGGGTGTGAATCTCCAGCCCGATCACGACTTCCCATTGCATGTGTTTCTCCTCAGAAGCCGGTTGGTGTGCGGGTGTGCCAGTCAGTGTTCAGCTGATACTGGTGGGCAACGTTCAACAGACGGCCTTCCTGGAAATACGGGGCGAGCAGTTGCACGCCGACCGGCAAGCCGTCGACGAAGCCGGCGGGCATGGACAAGCCCGGCAGACCCGCGAGGTTGGCGGTGATGGTGTAAACGTCTTCCAGATACGCAGCGACCGGGTCGCTGCTCTTGTCGCCGATTTTCCAGGCCGGGTTCGGCGTGGTCGGGCCAAGGATGATGTCGACTTCATTAAAGGCAGCCATGAAGTCGTTCTTGATCAGGCGACGGATCTTCTGCGCCTTTAGGTAGTAGGCGTCGTAGTAACCGGCCGACAGGGCGTAGGCACCGACCATGATCCGGCGCTGCACCTCGCTGCCGAAACCTTCGCCACGGGAACGCTTGTACAGGTCGGTGAGGTTCTTCGGATCTTCGCAGCGATAGCCGAACCGCACGCCGTCGAAGCGCGACAGGTTGGAGGAGGCTTCCGCCGGAGCGATCACGTAGTACGCCGGGATGGCGTGCTGCATGTTCGGCAGGCTGATTTCCTTGATCACGGCGCCAAGCTTTTCCAGCTCCTTGACGCTGTTGTGGATCAGCTCGGCGATGCGCGGGTCGAGGCCGGCGCTGAAGTATTCCTTGGGTACGCCGATGCGCAGGCCCTGCAGCGAGCCGTTGAGGCTGGCGCTGTAGTCCGGTACCGGTTCGTCGATGCTGGTGGAGTCCTGCGGGTCGAAGCCGGCCATGCCTTGCAGCAGGATCGCGCAGTCTTCGGCGGTGCGTGCCAGTGGGCCGCCCTGATCGAGACTGGAGGCGTAGGCGATCATGCCCCAGCGCGAAACGCGACCGTAGGTCGGCTTCAGGCCGGTGAGGTTGGTCAGCGCCGCCGGCTGGCGAATCGAGCCGCCGGTGTCGGTGCCGGTGGCGGCAGGCAGCAGGCGCGCGGCCACCGCGGCGGCCGAACCGCCGGACGAGCCGCCCGGAACGCGTTCCAGGTTCCACGGGTTTTTCGCCGCGCCGTAATAGCTGGTCTCGTTGCCCGAGCCCATGGCGAATTCGTCCATGTTGGTCTTACCCAGGGTCACGGTCCCGGCAGCGGCCAGCTTGGCGACCACGGTGGCGTCGTAGGGCGCCTTGAAATTGTCGAGCATCTTCGAGCCGCAGCTGGTGCGGATGCCCTGGGTGCAGAACAGGTCCTTGTGGGCGATCGGCGCGCCGAGCAGGGCGCCGCTCTCACCGTTCGCGCGACGGGCGTCAGCGGCCTTGGCCTGCTGCAGCGCGAGATCTTCGGTGAGGCTGATGAAGCTGTTGAGCTGCGGGTCGAGCTGGGTGATGCGCGCCAGCAGGGTCTTGGTCAGCTCTTCGGAGGAAAACTTCTTGTCGGCGAGTCCGCGGGCGATCTCAGCCAGAGTCATATGATGCATTGCAGGCTCTTTCCCTTTAGTCGATGACTTTCGGAACCAGGTACAGGCCGTTTTCGACCGCTGGTGCGATGGACTGATAGGCCTCGCGATGATTGGACTCGGTCACAACGTCTGCGCGCAGGCGCTGGCTGGCTTCCAGCGGGTGGGCCAGGGGCTCGATACCGTCGGTATCGACTGCCTGCATTGCATCCACCAGCCCGAGAATGCTGTTCAGGTCGGAGGTGATGTGTGGAAGATCGGCTTCATTGAGGCCAAGGCTGGCCAGATGAGCGATTTTTTCCACGTCGGAGCGTTCAAGCGCCATGGGATTCTCCAGTGGAAAACAGAACGGATCTCGTCCGTGTGTTAGATTGTCGGAACACTACCGCATTTCTACGGTCTTACGGCCGCGATTGTGGGGGTTGGTGCACAGAAAAGCAGTCAATTTAACATATTGGCGCCTTGCCCAAAATCCCTGTCGTTGTTAGAGTTTGCCGCACTTTTTTACCCACGCGTTGCCTAGGGTCCCTTTCCCATGTTCAAGAAACTGCGTGGCATGTTTTCCAGCGATCTTTCCATTGACCTGGGCACTGCCAACACCCTTATTTACGTGCGCGAGCGCGGTATTGTCCTGAATGAACCATCGGTTGTGGCCATTCGGACCCACGGTAATCAGAAAAGTGTTGTGGCTGTCGGTACCGAAGCCAAGCGCATGCTCGGTCGTACTCCGGGCAACATTGCTGCCATTCGTCCGATGAAGGACGGCGTGATCGCCGACTTCAGTGTCTGCGAAAAGATGCTGCAATACTTTATCAACAAGGTTCACGAAAACAGTTTTCTGCAGCCCAGCCCTCGTGTGCTGATCTGCGTTCCATGCAAGTCCACCCAGGTTGAACGTCGCGCCATCCGTGAATCGGCCCTCGGTGCCGGTGCCCGTGAAGTGTTCCTGATCGAAGAGCCGATGGCGGCCGCGATCGGTGCCGGCCTGCCGGTCGAAGAAGCCCGCGGTTCGATGGTCGTGGATATCGGTGGCGGTACCACCGAGATCGCCCTGATCTCCCTGAACGGTGTGGTGTACGCCGAATCCGTGCGTGTCGGCGGCGACCGTTTCGACGAAGCGATCATCACCTACGTGCGTCGCAACTACGGCAGCCTGATCGGCGAATCCACCGCCGAGCGCATCAAGCAGGAAATCGGTACTGCCTACCCGGGCGGCGAAGTCCGTGAAGTCGACGTTCGTGGCCGTAACCTGGCCGAAGGCGTGCCACGCGCATTCACCCTGAACTCCAATGAAGTGCTGGAAGCTCTGCAAGAGTCCCTGGCAACCATCGTTCAGGCCGTGAAAAGCGCGCTGGAGCAATCGCCTCCGGAACTGGCTTCGGACATCGCCGAGCGCGGTCTGGTGCTGACCGGTGGTGGCGCCCTGCTGCGTGACCTGGACAAGCTGCTGGCCCAGGAAACCGGTCTGCCGGTGATCGTCGCCGAAGACCCGCTGACCTGCGTAGCCCGCGGCGGTGGCCGTGCATTGGAAATGATGGACAAACACACCATGGACCTGCTCTCCAGCGAATAATCGCGCCGGGTGCATCCATGTGTTCCGCTCGCAGGCAGCACTTTGCAGTGCTGCCTGTTGGCGTTTATCTTCTGTCATTCTGCTCCAGGCCGGTTTGAAGCCGTATGAATAAAGAGAACATTTGCCTGGGAGGAGCGGCTTATTAAACCGCTTTTCGCCAAAGGCCCCTCATTGGGCGTACGCCTGTTGGTGCTGGTCGTGCTATCGGTCGCGCTGATGGTGGTCGATGCCCGCTTCACACTGCTCAAGCCAGTGCGTAGCCAAATGTCGCTGGTGCTGATGCAGTCCTACTGGATCACCGACCTGCCGCAACGGCTATGGCAGGGTGTGGCCAGTCAGTTTGGCAGCCGCACCGAGCTGGTCGCCGAAAACGAAAAACTCAAGACCGAAAACCTGTTGCTCCAGGGCCGCATGCAAAAGCTCGCCGCCTTGACCGAGCAGAACGTTCGCCTGCGCGAGTTGCTCAACTCTTCCGCGCTGGTCAACGAGAAGGTCGAAGTGGCCGAGCTGATCGGCATGGACCCCAACCCCTTCACCCATCGCATCATCATCAACAAGGGTGAGCGTGACGGCGTGGTGCTCGGGCAACCGGTGCTCGACGCCCGTGGCCTGATGGGGCAGGTGGTCGAGCTGATGCCTTACACCTCTCGCGTGCTGCTGCTCACCGACACCACCCACAGCATTCCAGTCCAGGTAAACCGCAACGGTCTGCGGGCGATTGCCAGCGGTACCGGCAACCCGGAGCGCCTTGAACTGCGTCATGTGGCCGACACCGCGGACATCAAGGAAGGCGACCTGCTGGTCAGTTCCGGCCTGGGTCAGCGTTTCCCGGCGGGTTACCCGGTGGCGACGGTCAAGGAAGTGATTCATGACTCCGGCCAGCCATTTGCCATAGTTCGCGCCGTGCCGACGGCGGCCTTGAATCGCAGCCGTTACCTGTTGCTGGTGTTCAGCGATAACCGCACCGCCGAAGAACGTGCCAACGACGCCGCCCAGGCTCAGGAAGCGCAGGACCAGCAGGGCGGCACCGCCACGCCGGTAGTCCCGGCGACCGTGCCCAAGCCTGTCGTGCCCGCGACGCCGGCCACCGCGACCGCTCCTGCCGCACCGGCAGCAGCCCCCGCGACGCCAGCCGCCACGCCGGTCAAACCCGTGGCCCATCCGGCTCCGGTCAAGCCTGCCGCCACCAGACCCGCCGCGCCCAAGCCGCCTGCAGCGGCCCCGGCCTCCACGGGAGGAAGAGAATAATGTCCCGAAACGGCTGGATGGTCTGGCTGACCTTCGCCATCGGCATGCTGCTCAGCGTGTCGCCCTTGCCGCAATTCATGGAAATCCTGCGCCCGCTCTGGCTGGCCTTGCTGCTGGCGTTCTGGGCCCTGGCCCTGCCGCATAAGGTCGGCATGGTCACGGCCTGGTGCCTGGGGCTGGCCGAGGATGTGCTGTACGGCACCTTGCTGGGGCAGAACGCGCTGATCCTGACCCTGATCACCTTCCTGGTGCTGTCGCTGCAGCAGCGCTTGCGCATGTTCCCGATGTGGCAGCAAAGCCTGGTGATCCTGGTGATCTTCGGCCTGGCGCAACTGGTCCAGCTGTGGCTCAGCGCCTTGACCGGCAACCGGCAACCGACCCTGGCGCTGGTTCTGCCGGCTTTGGTCAGTGCCTTGCTCTGGCCTTGGGTCAGCTTCGGTTTGCGCGGGTTGCGCCGACGTTTCAAAATCAACTGATTCGGTCAGGCATTTGCCCGTACCTCGACAGGGAGATGTCTTGATGAAATCGCTTTACCTCGCTTCAGGCTCGCCGCGTCGACGGGAACTGCTCACGCAGATCGGCGTGCCTTTTACCGCCCTCAGCGCGGATATCGACGAAACTCCTCTCCCCGATGAAAGCCCCGCGGCCTATGTCGAGCGCCTGGCGCGCGACAAGGCGGCGGCCGGGCATGCGCTGATTGCCGCTGGCCAGTCTGCGGCCTGTGTCCTGGGCGCCGACACCGCGGTGGTCCTGGATGGGCGAATTCTTGGCAAACCCCTGGACCAGGCCGATGCGCAGTCGATGCTCATGGCCCTGTCGGATCGCGAACATGAAGTACTGACCGCCATTGCCGTGCTCGATGGCCAGCGCTGCGAGTCGCGGGTGGTACGCAGCCTGGTGCGCTTCCGGGCGATCGGCGATGACGAGGCAGCCCGCTACTGGGCCAGCGGCGAACCTTGCGACAAGGCTGGCGGCTATGGCATCCAGGGGCTTGCGGCGGTATTCGTGGCAGGGCTCAATGGCAGTTATTCCGCTGTCGTCGGCTTGCCGGTATGCGAAACCGCAGAACTACTTGGCCATTTCGGCATACCCTGTTGGCAAAACCTTGCAGTGCGCTAAGCGCCGTACCTGACTGATGCGGCCAACCATAGTGAATATGCCTGAACGAGACCCTGCCATGAGTGAAGAGATTCTGATCAACATCACGCCGATGGAGTCGCGCGTGGCGGTGGTCGAAAACGGTGTGCTGCAAGAAGTCCATGTCGAGCGTACCCAGCGTCGCGGCATTGTCGGCAATATCTATAAAGGCAAGGTGGTCCGGGTTCTGCCGGGCATGCAGGCGGCGTTCGTCGATATCGGCCTGGATCGTGCGGCGTTCATTCATGCATCGGAAATCTCCCTGCGCGAAGGCCCCGCGGTGGAAAGCATCGGCGCCTTGGTCCATGAAGGGCAGAGCCTGGTGGTGCAGGTGACCAAGGACCCGATCGGCTCCAAGGGCGCGCGCCTGACCACCCAGCTGTCGATCCCTTCGCGTTACCTGGTGTACATGCCGCGCACCGCCCATGTCGGCATCTCGCTGAAGATCGAGGACGAAGCCGAGCGCGAGCGCCTGAAACAGGTGGTCAGCGATTGCGTGGCCCAGGAAGGTATCAAGGAAGCCGGCGGTTTTATCCTGCGTACCGCTGCCGAGGGCGCGGGCGCCGACGAAATCATGATGGACATCCGTTACCTGCGTCGCCTGTGGGACCAGATCGGCGCGCAGATCAAGACCATCGGCGCCCCCAGTGTCATTTACGAAGACCTGGGCCTGGCCCTGCGTACGTTGCGGGATCTGGTCAGCCCGAAGATCGAGAAGATCCGTATCGACTCCCGGGAAACCTTCCAGAAAACCACGCAGTTCGTCGCCGAACTGATGCCGGAAATCGCCGATCGCCTGGAGCACTATCCGGGCGAGCGGCCGATCTTCGACCTGTATGGCGTCGAAGACGAAATCCAGAAAGCCCTGGAACGCAAGGTGCCGCTCAAGTCCGGCGGTTACCTGGTGGTCGATCCGGCGGAAGCCATGAGCACCATCGACGTCAACACCGGAGCTTTCGTCGGTCACCGCAACCTCGAAGAAACCATCTTCAAGACCAATCTCGAGGCGGCGACCGCCATTGCCCGCCAGCTGCGCCTGCGCAACCTGGGTGGGATCATCATCATCGACTTCATCGACATGGAAGATGAAGAGCACCAGCGCCAGGTGCTGCGCACCTTGGAAAAACAGCTGGAGCGCGATCATGCCAAGACCAACATCATTGGTATTACCGAGCTGGGCCTGGTGCAGATGACCCGCAAGCGTACCCGGGAGAGCCTGGAGCAGGTGCTGTGCGAACCCTGCAGCAGCTGCCAGGGCAGGGGCAAGCTGAAGACTCCGGAAACCATTTGCTACGAAATCTTCCGGGAAATCCTGCGCGAGGCGCGGGCCTATCAGGCCGAAGGTTATCGGGTCCTGGCGAACCAGAAAGTCGTCGACCGGCTGCTCGACGAAGAGTCGGGCAACGTCGCGGAACTGGAGGCCTTTATCGGCCGGACCATCCGTTTTCAGGTCGAAACCATGTATTCCCAGGAACAATACGACGTGGTGCTGCTCTGAGTCCGCGTACCTTACATTTACCGGATACAGCTGGCCTTGGTTCGTGCATGACTCTTGCCACGGGGGCCAACTGACATGGAGCGTCTGATGCGCTTTCTCGCTGCTCTGACCCGCTGGGGGCTGGGGCTTTGTGCGTTGCTGCTGGTGCTGACGGCCTTGTACGTCAGCCTGGGTCGGGAACTGACCCCGCTGGTGGCTGAATATCGGGCCGAGGTCCAGGCCAAGGCTCAGGAAGCCTTGGGCATGCCGGTGCAGATCGGCCGGCTGGAAGGCAGCTGGAGCGGTTTCTCGCCCATCCTGTTGGCCCACGACGTGACCGTCGGCGAGGGCGCCAATGCCTTGCGCCTGGATCAGGTGCGGGTGGCACCCGATCTGCCCGGCAGCGCCCTGGCGCGCCAGCTGCGGGTCAAGCATCTTGAATTCAGCGGCCTCAACCTGAGCCTGAAGGAAGGCCCGGATGGGCGTTGGGCGCTCGAAGGCCTGCCGGTGCAGGATAACCAGCCCCTCGACCCCGAGCAGTTGCTCAACCGCATGCAGATGGTCAGTGAGCTGTCGGTGCTCGATAGCCAGGTGACGTTGCAACCGCTCGATCATCCCGCGATCGCCTTGACCTACGTTGGCCTCAATCTGCGTGTCGGCCCCAGCCGTCAACGCCTGGATGCGCGCCTGACCCTGCCGGACGGTCAGCCTCTGGCTGTCAGCTTGCGCACTCGAATCCGCGCCAGCGCCTGGCGCGAAGGGCTGGTCGACGCCTACCTGAGCCTGCCGCAAAGCGACTGGGCGAAATGGCTGCCGCCGCGGGTGACCCAACAGTGGAAGTTCTCCGAGCTCAAGGCCGGTGGCGAGTTCTGGATCAGCTGGGGCGATGGCCTGTTGCGCAGCATGGTGGCGCGCCTGAATGCGCCGCAGATCAGCGGGGCCTATGACGAGCGCAAGCCGATTACCGTGAAGAACCTGGCGCTCAACGCCTACTTCCAGCGCGACGGGCAGAGCTTCAACGTTATCTTCGATTCACTGGCCATGAACCTCGGCGAGACGCGCTGGGAGTCGCGCCTGCAGCTGCAACAAACCGGGACCGTCAACAGCGCTGAAGAACTCTGGCACTTGCAGGCCGACCGCCTCGACCTGACGCCGATCACGTCGGTCCTGGACGCCTGGGCGCCGGTGCCGGAAAAGGTCGCGGCGATCATCGACAACCTCAAGGTCACGGGCGCGCTGCGTAATATCCTGCTCGACTTCCGGCCGCAGGTCAGCGGCGATCAGCGCCTGAGTTTTGCCGCCAACCTGGAGCAGGTCGGGTTCAACGCCTATCGCGGCGCGCCGGCGGCCCGTAACGTCAGCGGCAGCATCAGCGGCGACCTGGGGCAGGGCGAGTTGCGCATGGACAGCAAGGACTTTGCCTTGCACCTGGACCCGATCTTCGCCAAGCCCTGGCAGTACCTCCAGGCCAATGCCCGGCTGACCTGGAAGCTCGATCAGCAGGGCTTCACCCTGATTGCGCCGTACCTCAAGGTCCTGGGCGAGGAGGGCAAGATCGCTGGCGACTTCCTGATCCGCCTGCATTTCGATCACACCCAGGAAGACTACATGGACCTGCGGGTCGGTCTGGTCGATGGCGACGGTCGTTATACCGCCAAGTACCTGCCCGAGGTGCTCAGCCCGGCGCTGGACGAATGGCTGCGCACGGCAATCCTCAAGGGCGCGGTGGATGAAGGTTTCTTCCAGTACCAGGGTTCGCTGAACCATGGCGCGGCCGACACCGCGCGCAGCATCAGCCTGTTCTTCAAGGTGCACGATGCCGAGCTGGCCTTCCAGCCGGGCTGGCCGCATATCGGCAAGGTCAGCGGCGATGTATTCATCGAGGACAGCGGCGTGCGCATCCTGGCCAGCCAGGGTCAGTTGCTCGACACCCAGGTGAAGGATGTCTACGTCAATATTCCCCATGTGCCCGCGGGGCAAAGCACCCACATGTTTATCGACGGCGAGTTCGCCGGTGGCCTGGGCGATGGCTTGAAGATCCTTCAGGAAGCGCCGATCGGCACGGGCCCGACCTTTGCCGGCTGGCAGGGCGATGGCGACCTGCAGGGCAAACTGAAGCTGGATATCCCGCTGGTCAAGGGCGAAGAACCGAAGGTGCTGGTGGACTTCAAGACCAGCAAGGCACGACTCAAGTTGAGCGAGCCGGAACTGGAGTTGAGCCAGCTCAAGGGCGATTTCCGCTTCGACAGCAGCAAGGGCCTGAGCGGCCAGGGCATCAGCGCCCAGGCCTTCGAGCGCCCGGTGACCGCGCAGATCTTTGCCGACGGTCGTCCCGGCAAGCTCGATACCCGGGTTGTCGCCAAGGGCCAGGTGTCGGTCAATAAGCTCACGGAGTGGCTGAAATACAACCAGCCGTTGCCGGTTTCCGGCGATATTCCCTACCAGTTGCAGCTCAACCTCGACGGTGCGGACAGCCAACTGATGGTCAGCTCCAGCCTCAAGGGGGTTGCCGTCGACTTGCCCGCGCCTTTCGGCATGGCGGCGAGCCAGGGGCGTGACAGCGTATTCCGCATGACCTTGCAGGGCGCCGAGCGGCGTTACTGGTTCGATTACGGCGATCTGGCCAACTTTACCTTCGCCGCGCCGAGCGGCAATTTTGCCGATGGCCGTGGCGAGTTGTTCCTCGGCGAGGGCGACGCCGTGCTGCCGGGGGCCAAGGGTCTGCGGGTGCGCGGTGTGCTGTCGGAACTGGATGTGGAACCATGGAAGACGCTGGTCGATCGTTATGCCGGGCAAGACGCGGGCGGCAGCGCCAAGCAGCTGCTCAGCGGCGCCGACTTCAGGGTCGGCAAGCTCAGCGGTTTCGGCACTACCCTGGACGAGGCCCGTGTGCAGTTGACGCGCAAGCCGTCCTCCTGGGCCCTGCAACTCGATAGCCTGCAGGCCAAGGGCAACGTGGCGATTCCCGATGCCAAGGCCGCGCCGATGGCGATCAATCTGCAGTACGTGCGCCTGCCGGCCGCCGATCCGACGGTGCAGGCCGACGAGAACGCGCCGGACCCGCTGGCCTCGGTCGACCCGAAAAAAGTCCCGGCGCTGGATCTCTCGATCAATCAGCTGTACCAGGGCAACGACCTGATCGGCGCCTGGTCGCTGAAAGTGCGTCCGACCGCCAAGGGCATGGCCTTCAACAGCCTCGACCTGGGTCTCAAGGGCATGGTCCTGCAGGGCGCCGGCGGTTGGGAAGGCGAACCCGGCGCGGCCACCAGCTGGTACAAGGGCCGCCTGGGCGGCAAGAACCTGGCGGACGTGCTCAAGGGCTGGGGCTTTGCGCCGACCGTGACCAGCGAAGAGTTCCACCTGGATGTGGACGGGCGTTGGCCTGGCTCGCCGGCTTGGGTCGGGCCCAAGCGGTTCTCCGGCAGCCTGGATGCGACCCTGCGCAAGGGCCAGTTCGTGGAAGTCGAAGGCGGGGCGCAGGCCCTGCGGGTATTCGGTTTGCTGAACTTCAACTCCATCGGCCGGCGCCTGCGCCTGGACTTCTCCGACCTGTTCGGCAAGGGCCTGAGCTACGACCGGGTCAAGGGTTTGCTGGTGGCCAGCAACGGTGTCTACGTAACCCGCGAACCCATCACCCTGACCGGGCCGTCGAGCAACCTGGAACTCAATGGCACCCTGGACCTGGTGGCCGACCAGGTGGATTCGAAGCTGTTGGTGACGCTGCCGGTGACCAACAACCTACCGATCGCTGCGTTGATCGTTGGTGCGCCGGCGGTCGGCGGGGCGCTGTTTCTGATCGACAAGCTGATCGGCGACCGGGTGTCGCGCTTCGCCAGCGTCCAGTACAGCGTCAAGGGACCCTGGAAAGACCCGAAAATCACCTTCGACAAGCCTTTTTGAAAAACCCTGGCCCGGGTCTATGGAGTAGCATGGCCACATATCCAACCTGGAGTGCGCCATGTCTCTTGCGGTGATTCAAATGGTCAGCCAGAGCGACGTGCTGGCCAATTTGCAGCAGGCGCGAAACCTGCTGGAACAGGCTGCTGCCGGCGGTGCGCGGCTGGCCGTACTGCCGGAGAATTTCGCCGCCATGGGCCGCCGCGACGCGGCGGCCATCGGTCGTGCCGAGGCCCGGGGCGAAGGCCCGATCCTGCCCTGGTTGAAACAGGCCGCACGCGACCTCAAGTTATGGATAGTGGCCGGCACCTTGCCGCTGCCTCCGGTGGACCAGCCTGAGGCCAAGGCCCGTGCCTGCTCGCTGCTGATCGACGAGCACGGCGAGCAAGTGGCGCGTTACGACAAGCTGCATCTGTTCGACGTGGACGTGGCCGACAATCGTGGCCGTTACCGGGAGTCGGATGACTATGCTCATGGAGAGCAGGTGGTGGTCGCGGATACGCCGGTGGGCCGGGTTGGCCTGACTGTGTGCTACGACCTGCGTTTCCCCGAGTTGTACAGCGAATTGCGAGCCGCCGGGGCGGAGCTGATCAGCGCTCCTTCGGCATTCACCGCGGTGACCGGCGCGGCGCATTGGGACGTATTGATCCGTGCCCGGGCCATCGAGACCCAGTGCTACCTGCTGGCGGCGGCGCAAGGCGGCATTCATCCGGGACCCCGGGAGACCTTCGGCCATGCGGCCATCGTCGACCCCTGGGGACGGGTGCTGGCGCAACAGGATCAAGGCGAGGCCGTGCTGCTGGCCGAGCGCGACAGCAGCGAACAGGCGTCCATCCGGGCGCGCATGCCGGTGGCCAGTCACCGGCGCTTTTTCTCGCAAGGCGCGCAGCGACTTGCTTAAGAACGACGAATTTAAGGCGTAAAGCATATGAGCGGGTTGTTATCTTCAGTCAGTGAACACCTTCTGGCGCCCGGCGGCGTGACCCTGGAAAGCCTGCAAGGCGTGCTCGGCGACCTGGCCGGCCCGGGTATCGATGCCGCCGACCTGTATTTCCAGGGGCAGATTTCCGAGTCCTGGTCGCTGGAAGACGGCATCGTCAAGGAAGGCAGCTTCAATCTGGACCAGGGCGTTGGCGTGCGGGCGCAGTCGGGTGAGAAAACCGGTTTTGCCTACAGCAATGCCATCACCCTTGAAGCGCTCGGCCTGGCTGCCCGGGCCGCGCGCTCGATTTCCCGTGCCGGGCAGAACGGCACCGTGCAGGCCTTTACCACCCAGGACGTGGCCCAGCTGTATGCGCCGGACAACCCCCTGGAAGTCATCAGCCGTGCGGAAAAGGTCGAGCTGCTCAAGCGTGTCGACGCCGCGACCCGTGCCCTCGACCCACGTATCCAGCAGGTCAGCGTCAGCATGGCCGGGGTCTGGGAACGCATCCTCGTCGCTTCCACCGACGGTGGCCTGGCGGCGGATGTGCGGCCTTTGGTGCGCTTCAACGTCAGCGTGATCGTCGAGCAGAACGGCCGCCGCGAGCGTGGCGGTCATGGCGGCGGCGGGCGTACCGATTACCGTTATTTCCTCAGTGAAGACCGCGCCATGGGTTATGCCCGTGAGGCTTTGCGTCAGGCCCTGGTCAACCTGGAAGCCATCCCTGCGCCAGCTGGCACTCTGCCGGTGGTACTAGGTTCCGGCTGGTCCGGCGTGCTGTTGCACGAAGCGGTAGGCCATGGCCTGGAAGGCGATTTCAACCGCAAGGGCAGTTCGGCCTACAGCGGCCGCATGGGCGAGATGGTGGCCTCGAAACTCTGCACCATCGTTGACGATGGCACCTTGGCCGGGCGACGCGGCTCGCTGAGCATCGACGATGAAGGCACCCCGACCGAATGCACCACCCTGATCGAGAACGGTGTGCTCAAAGGCTACATGCAGGACAAGCTCAATGCCCGCCTGATGGGTGTGGCCCGCACTGGCAACGGTCGTCGCGAGTCTTATGCGCACCTGCCGATGCCGCGCATGACCAATACCTACATGCTGGGTGGCGAAAGCGATCCGGCGGAAATCATCGCCTCGGTGAAAAAAGGCATCTACTGCGCCAACCTGGGTGGCGGTCAGGTGGACATCACCAGTGGCAAGTTCGTGTTCTCCACCAGCGAGGCGTATCTGATCGAAGACGGCAAGATCACCGCGCCGGTCAAAGGCGCGACCCTGATCGGCAACGGGCCGGAAGCCATGAGTCGAGTGTCGATGGTCGGTAACGACCTGGCGCTGGACAGCGGCGTGGGGACCTGTGGCAAGGATGGGCAGTCGGTGCCGGTGGGTGTCGGCCAGCCAACCTTGAAGATTGATGCGATCACCGTGGGTGGCACGGGCGCTTGAGGCGTGAAGCGGCGGGTGAGTTGCAGGGCAACCCACCCGAATCGAGGCTCAGCGCAGACCGCGTTGAGTCTCGTCCAGCTCGCGAATGTATTTGAAGATTTTACGGCTGGAGGCAGGCGGCTTGTTATGGGCCACCTCATGCTGGGCCTGACGAATCAGGGAGCGCAGCTGCTGACGATCCGCTGCCGGATAGTCGGTAACGAACTTCTCCAGGACCGCGTCATCGCCCGCGATCAAGCGATCGCGCCAGCGCTCCAGGCCATGGAAGCGTTCGTTGTACTGGCGAGTCGAGGCGTCGAGTTGGTCCAGCAGCACCAGGATCGCGCTGGTGTCTTGATCGCGCATCAGCTTGCCGATGAATTGCAGGTGGCGTTTACGCGCGATATGGGCGACATGCTTGGGCGCATCCGCCAGGGCCCGGCGCAGAGCGTCGGTCAACGGCAGTTTGTTCAGCAAGTCGGGCTTGAGTGTTGTAAGGCGCTCGCCGAGGTCAACCAGAGCATGCAGCTCGCGTTTGACCTGGGATTTGCTTTTCTCCCCATCGAGGGAGTCGTCGTAAGAATCAACCATGGTGGCAGTCCGCAAAGAAACGCCGCCATGATAACCAGTCGGGGGCCGCTTGTCCGGCCCGGTCGCTCGAAGGCCTTAACCGAAAGCAGAATTTGAGTGGAGAAAACCATGAGTGCAGCACAAAGCGTCGGCCCGCAGGCTTTGCCGGCACTGCAGGAACAAGTCGAGCAGATCATCGCCGAGGCCAAGCGCCAGGGCGCCAGTGCCTGCGAAGTGGCGGTTTCTCTGGAGCAGGGCCTGTCGACTTCAGTTCGCCAGCGGGAAGTGGAAACCGTCGAATTCAATCGCGACCAGGGTTTTGGTATCACGCTGTAC
This sequence comes from Pseudomonas sp. GW460-12-10-14-TSB1, assembly GCF_017349775.1. Lineage (NCBI taxonomy): Bacteria > Pseudomonadati > Pseudomonadota > Gammaproteobacteria > Pseudomonadales > Pseudomonadaceae > Pseudomonas > Pseudomonas sp. GW460-12-10-14-TSB1. Next base: position 1,117 of record NZ_JACNAC010000005.1, on the reverse strand, counting down.
GTCGGCCAGCGCAAGGGCTCGGCCAGCACCTCGGCCAGTGGTCCCGAAGCGATTCGCGAAACCGTCGCTGCGGCCCTGGCCATCGCCAAGCACACCTCGGAAGACGAAAGCTCGGGGCTGGCCGATGCCGCCCTGATGGCCCGGGACGTGCCGGACTTCGACCTGTTTCACGCTTGGGACATTACCCCGGAGCAAGCCATCGAACGGGCGCTGGCCTGTGAAGCCGCGGCCTTTGCCGCCGACAGCCGGATCAAGAACGCCGACGGCACCACCCTGAGTACCCATCAAGGCTGCCGTGTGTACGGCAACAGCCACGGTTTTATCGGCGGTTATGCTTCGACTCGTCACAGCTTGAGCTGCGTGATGATCGCCGAGGCCGACGGCCAGATGCAGCGTGACTACTGGTACGACGTCAATCGCCAGGGCCATCTGCTGACGGACCCGGTGACCATCGGCCAGCGCGCCGCGCAACGTGCCGCGAGCCGCCTGGGCGCGCGTCCGGTACCGACCTGCGAAGTGCCGGTGCTGTTTTCCGCAGAACTGGCTGGCGGATTGTTCGGCAGCTTCCTCGGGGCGATTTCCGGCGGCAACCTGTACCGCAAGTCGTCCTTCCTCGAGGGCGCGCTGGGGCAGCGGCTGTTCCCCGAGTGGCTGACCATTGATGAGCGTCCGCACTTGATGCGCGCGCTGGGCAGTTCGGCCTTCGATGGCGATGGCCTGGCCACCTACGCCAAGCCTTTCGTCGAGAACGGCGAGCTGGTGTCCTACGTGCTGGGGACTTATTCCGGGCGTAAGCTCGGCCTGCCCAGCACCGCCAACGCCGGTGGCGTGCACAACCTGTTCGTGACCCATGGCGAGGAAGACCAGGCGGCCTTGCTGCGCCGCATGGGCCGGGGCTTGCTGGTCACCGAACTGATGGGCCACGGCTTGAACATGGTCACCGGCGATTACTCCCGGGGCGCGGCCGGTTTCTGGGTCGAAAATGGCGAAATCCAGTTCGCCGTCCAGGAAGTGACCATTGCCGGCAACATGCGCGACATGTTCAAGCAGATCATTGCCGTGGGTAACGATCTGGAGCTGCGCAGCAACATCCGCACCGGTTCGGTATTGATCGAAC